>JAIXTZ010000219.1 GCA_027483745.1 Lysobacteraceae bacterium | reverse complement strand
TTCCTTTGACGCCGAGGACCGTCACGGTCACCGAGGCGCCGATCATCAGGGTTTCACCGACCCGCCTGGTCAAAATCAACATACGCGTGTTCCTCGTCCGGGGTTCTTCCTACACCGGACCACGGCGGCATCCGAGCCCACCGCAGCCTGATCGGCTCTGCACGTCATAACGTGCAGGCCGTCGATACTAGGCGCGCCGGACCTGACGCGCAACGCAACGGCCCCGCGAAAAGCCCGCTCCGCTCCACGGACGGCAAGTCGTCTCAGGCACCGAGCTTTCCGGCCACCCAGGCAGGAACCGCCGCGAGGGCCGCGACCAGCGCATCGCCGTCACTGCCACCACCCTGCGCCATGTCGGGGCGCCCGCCCCCCTTGCCGCCCACCTGCTGCGCCACGTGCGAGAGCAGATCGCCCGCCTTGACCTTGCCGAGCGCGTTGCCATGGCTGCCGGCGATGAGGCTGGCCTTGCCGTCGCTAGCCGCTGCGAGGATGACGACGACGTCGCCGAGCTTCTGCTTGAGGTTGTCGACGGCATCGCGCAAGCCCTTGGCATCGAAGCCCTCGAGGCGCGCCGCCACGACCTTGATGCCGCCGACATCGACGGCCTGCGAAGCGAGGTCGGCGCTAGCGCCCGCCGCCGCCTTGGCCTTGAACGACTCGATCTCGCGCTCGAGCTTCTTCTGGCGATCGAGCAGGCCGCGCAGCTTGTCGAGGAGGTCGGAGGCGCGACCGCCGACGAGATCGGCCGCCTGCTCCAGCACCGCCTCCTGCGCGGCGATCTCGGCCAGCGCACCGCGACCGGTGACCGCCTCGATGCGACGCACGCCGGCGGCGACTCCGCCTTCCGAGACGATCTTGAACAGGCCGATGTCGCCGGTGCGATGCACGTGCGTGCCGCCGCAGAGTTCAGTCGAGAATTCGCCCATGCGCAGCACGCGCACGCGTTCACCGTACTTCTCGCCGAAGAGCGCCATGGCGCCGAAGTCGAGCGCTTCCTGCATGCCCATGTGGTGCACTTCCGCCTCGGCGTTGCGGCGGACTTCGGCGTTCACCATCGACTCGATGGTCGCTAGCTGGTCCGGCGTGATGGCCGAGAAATGCGAGAAATCGAAGCGCAGGCGGTCCGGCGCGACCAGCGAGCCCTTCTGCGTGACGTGCTCGCCGAGCACGGTGCGCAGGGCGGCATGGAGCAGGTGGGTGGCCGAATGGTTCAAGACGACATCCTGACGGCGTTCGCTGTCGACGCGTGCCGAGACGCGATCCCCGATCGCAAGCCCCCCAGCGGTGACGCGCCCGAGGTGCGCGTGGAACTGGCCGGCGAGCTTCAGCGTGTCGTCCACAGCGAAAGCATCACCCCGTGGATCGATCAAACTGCCGGTGTCGCCCACCTGGCCACCCGACTCGGCGTAGAAGCTGGTTTTGTCGAGCAGGACGACGCCTTCCTCGCCTGCAGCCAAGCGCTCGACCGGCTTGCCGTCGCGCAGCAGCGCGACAATACGGCAGTCCTCAGCCTCGACCGACTCGTAGCCGAGGAACTGCGTGGGATTCAGCTTGGCGATGAGCTCGGCGGGCATGACGATGCCGCCGCCGAACTTGCCAGCGGCGCGCGCGCGCTCGCGCTGTTCGTTCATGCGCTGCTCGTAGACCGCCATCGCATCGGCGGCGGGCGACAGGCTGCGCTCGCGCAGGATGTCGAGGATCAGGTCGGGCGGGCAGCCGTAGGTGTCGTGCAGCTGGAAGAGCGACTCGCCATCAAGCACGGCGCCGGCCTTCGACAGCGTGCCGTCGAGGCGCTGCATGCCGGCATCGAGCGTGGTGGCAAACGCGGCTTCTTCGGCCTTGAGCGCGGCCTCGACCGTGGCCTGCTGGGCCTTCAGTTCCGGGTAGGCCTCGCCCATCGCCTCGACCAGCGGCTGCACCATGCGCCAGAACACGCCCTCGGGCTTGAGCGCACCGAGCTTCCACACGTGGCGCGTGGCGCGGCGGATGATGCGGCGGAGCACGTAGCCGCGGCCTTCGTTGGACGGCAGCACGCCGTCGACGATCAGGAAGCTGACGGCGCGGATGTGGTCGGCGATGACGCGCAGCGACTTGTGCTCGAGGTCCTTCGTGTCCGTCAGGGCCGCAGCGGCCTTGATCAGGTGCTGGAACAGGTCGATCTCGTAGTTGCTGTGCACGTGCTGCAGCACGGCGGCGAGGCGCTCGAGGCCCATGCCGGTGTCGACGCAGGGCGCCGGCAGCGGCAGCAGGCTACCGTCGGGCTGGCGGTCGAACTGCATGAAGACGTTGTTCCAGATCTCGATGTAGCGATCGCCGTCCTCGTCCGGCGAGCCCGGGGGGCCACCGGCGATGTGCGCGCCGTGGTCGTAGAAGATCTCGGTGCAGGGGCCGCAGGGGCCGGTGTCGGCCATCTGCCAGAAGTTGTCCGAAGCGTAGGGCGCGCCCTTGTTGTCGCCGATGCGGATGATCCGCTCGGCCGGGATGCCGACGGTCTGGTTCCAGATGGCGAAGGCTTCGTCGTCGGTGTGGTAGATCGTGACCAGCAGGCGGTCCTTGGGCAGTTTCCAGACCTCGGTCAGCAGTTCCCACGCCCAGCAGATGGCGTCCTTCTTGAAGTAGTCGCCGAAGCTGAAGTTGCCCAGCATTTCGAAGAACGTGTGGTGGCGCGCGGTGTAGCCGACCTGGTCGAGGTCGTTGTGCTTGCCGCCAGCGCGCACGCAACGCTGCGAGGACACGGCGCGGGTGTAGCTGCGCTTCTCGGCGCCAAGGAACACGTCCTTGAACTGCACCATGCCGGCATTCGTGAACAGCAGGGTGGCGTCGTTGCCCGGGACGAGTGGGCTGGACGGGACGATCGTGTGGCCCTTCGACTGGAAGAACTCGAGGAAGTCGCGGCGGATCTCGGCGCTGGTTTTCATGCGGAACCTGAAGGCGGGTCGGAAGGGC
>JAIXTZ010000177.1 GCA_027483745.1 Lysobacteraceae bacterium | reverse complement strand
ATCTGGGCGGATGAATCCGCCAATGAGCCGCCGACTATACAGGAGTCGGCGGCCGTTTGCCAAGGCAAGGCGCCCGCCCTGCCCTTCCCTGCCCCGCCATTCAGGCCGGAGCAGGCCCCAGGCGCCGCAGGCGCGGCGCCAGGGATGTCACATCACTCGTCCGAACCAGCGTCGGCGCTGGCCTCGGCCGTCGGCGAGAACGCGCGCAGCGCCTCGAGGTCGGCATCGGTCAGCTCCGTCGAGGCGGTGCGGCGCTTCGCGTGATACGCGAGACCCGTACCGGCCGGGATCAGGCGGCCGACGATGACGTTTTCCTTCAGGCCGCGCAGCGTGTCGCGGGTACCGCGAACCGCCGCCTCGGTGAGGACGCGGGTGGTTTCCTGGAACGACGCCGCCGAGATGAAGCTCTCGGTGGCCAGCGAGGCCTTGGTGATGCCCAGCAGCACCGGCTCGACGCGGGCCGGCAGCTCGTTGCGCGCCGAGACGCGGACGTTCTCGTCGGCGACGCGGAAGCGATCGACCTGCTCGCCGGCCATGAAGCGCGTGCCGCCGGCGTCGGTGATCTCGACCTTGCGCAGCATCTGACGAAGGATCGTCTCGATGTGCTTGTCGTTGATCTTGACGCCCTGCAGGCGGTACACGTCCTGGATTTCCTTCACCAGGTACGCGGCCAGCTCCTCGACGCCCTTCAGGCGCAGGATGTCCTGCGGGTTCGGCTCGCCGGCGACGACCTCTTCACCCTTCTCGACGTGCTCGCCTTCGAACACGACGATCTGGCGGTACTTCGGGATGAGCTCTTCGTGCTCGTTGCCGTCGGCGTCCTTGATGATGAGGCGCTGCTTGCCCTTCGTGTCCTTGCCGAAGCTGACGATGCCCGAGCGCTCCGCGAGGACGGCCGGATCCTTCGGCTTGCGGGCTTCGAACAGGTCGGCGACGCGCGGCAGACCACCGGTGATGTCGCGGGTCTTCGAGGCTTCCTGCGGGATCTTGGCGACGACGTCGCCCACGCCCACTTCGGCACCGTTCTGCACCGTGACGACGGCGCGCGGCGGGAGCAGGTACTGGGCCGGGAGGTCGGTGCCCGGGATCTGCAGGTCCTTGCCCTTGGCGTCGACGATGCGAACCATCGGGCGCAGGTCCTTGCCGGCCTGGCCGCGACGCTTCGGATCGGTGATCTCGATCGCGGTGAGGCCGGTCAGGTCGTCCGTCTTCTCGATGGCGGTGACGCCTTCGACGAAGTCGATGAAGCGGACGAAGCCCTTCACTTCCGACACGATCGGGTGGTTATGCGGATCCCACGTGGCCACGACCTGGCCGGCCTTGATGGCATCGCCATCCTTGCCGTTGATGGTCGCGCCGTAGGGCAGCTTGTGGCGCTCACGCTCGCGGCCCATCGGGTCGAGCACGGACAGTTCGCCCGAACGCGACACCGCCACGAGGTGGCCGGCCGAATGGGCGACCGTTTTGAGGTGGGTGAACTTGATCGAACCGGTCGTCTTGACGGTGATGTTGTCGACGGCGGCGGCTCGCGACGCGGCACCACCGATGTGGAAGGTACGCATCGTCAGCTGCGTGCCCGGCTCGCCGATCGACTGCGCGGCGATGACGCCGACCGCTTCGCCCTGGTTGACCAGGTGGCCACGGGCCAGGTCACGGCCGTAGCACATGGCGCAGATGCCGAAGCTGGCTTCGCAGTTGATCGAGGAGCGCACCTTGATGCTCTGCACGCCGGCGGCGTCGAGCTTGTCGACCCACTTCTCGTCGAGCAGGGTGTTGCGAGTGACGATCGGCTCCTCGTCGTTGCCCGGCAGGAACACGTCCTCGGCCACGACGCGGCCCAGCACGCGGTCGCGCAGGGCTTCGGTGACTTCGCTGCCTTCGACGATCGGGGTCAGCGTCAGGCCGGTGGTCGTGCCGCAGTCGACTTCCGTGACGACCACGTCCTGCGCCACGTCGACGAGACGACGGGTCAGGTAACCGGAGTTCGCCGTCTTCAGCGCGGTGTCCGCGAGGCCCTTACGGGCGCCGTGGGTCGAGATGAAGTACTGGAGGACGTTCAGGCCCTCGCGGAAGTTCGCGGTGATCGGCGTTTCGATGATCGAGCCGTCCGGCTTGGCCATCAGGCCGCGCATACCGGCCAGCTGGCGGATCTGGGCCTGCGAACCACGCGCGCCCGAGTCGGCCATGATGTAGATCGAGTTCATCGACTTCTGGTCGACCATCTCGCCCTTGGCGTTCTTCACCTTGTCGGTGCCGATGGTGTCCATCATCGCCTTGGCGATCTGCTCGTTCGTACGCGACCAGATGTCCACGACCTTGTTGTAGCGCTCGCCCGAGGTGACGAGGCCCGACTGGTACTGGTTCTGGATCTCCAGCACCTCGGCTTCGGCCTTGGCGAGGATGTCCTTCTTCTCGTTCGGGATGGTCATGTCGTCGATGCCGACCGACACGCCCGCGCGGGTGGCGTTCGAGAAGCCGGTGTACATCAGCTTGTCGGCGAACACGACGGTGTGCTTCAGGCCGAGCTGGCGGTAGCAGCCGTTGATGAGGCGGCTGATGGCCTTCTTGTTGAGCTCGGTGTTGACCATCGTGAAGGACAGGCCTTCCGGCAGGATCTCGGCCAGCAGCGCGCGGCCGACGGTCGTGTCGTACACGGTCGACTTGCGGCTGGTCTCGCCCGACTCCGACTTCACCGTCTCGGCGACGCGCACCTTGACCTTGGCGTGCAGCTCGACGGTGCGGTTGTCGTAGGCGCGGCGGACTTCCGCCACGTTGGCGAACACCATGCCCTCGCCCTTCTTGTTCTCGAGGGCGCGGGTCATGTAATACAGGCCGAGCACGACGTCCTGCGTCGGGACGATGATCGGCTCGCCGTTCGCCGGCGACAGGATGTTGTTGGTCGACATCATCAGCGCGCGCGCTTCGAGCTGGGCTTCCAGCGAGAGCGGCACGTGGACGGCCATCTGGTCACCGTCGAAGTCGGCGTTGAAGGCCGTACAGACGAGCGGATGCAGCTGGATCGCCTTGCCTTCGATCAGCACCGGCTCGAAGGCCTGGATGCCGAGGCGGTGCAGGGTCGGGGCGCGGTTGAGCAGGACCGGATGCTCGCGGATGACCTCCTCGAGGATGTCCCACACCACGGCCTCTTCGCGCTCGACGAGCTTCTTCGCGGCCTTGATGGTGGTGGCGAGGCCACGGCGCTGCAGCTTCGAGAAGATGAAGGGCTTGAACAGCTCGAGCGCCATCTTCTTCGGCAGGCCGCACTCGTGCAGGCGCAGCGTCGGGCCGACCACGATGACCGAACGGCCCGAGTAGTCGACGCGCTTGCCGAGCAGGTTCTGGCGGAAGCGGCCCTGCTTGCCCTTGATCATGTCGGCGAGCGACTTGAGCGGGCGCTTGTTGGTGCCGGTGATGGCACGGCCGCGACGGCCGTTGTCCATCAGCGCATCGACCGACTCCTGCAGCATGCGCTTTTCGTTGCGCACGATGATGTCCGGCGCGCGCAGCTCGATCAGGCGCTTGAGGCGGTTGTTGCGGTTGATGACGCGGCGGTACAGATCATTGAGATCCGACGTCGCGAAGCGGCCGCCGTCCAGCGGGACCAGCGGACGCAGGTCCGGCGGGAGCACCGGCAGCACGGTCATGACCATCCCCTCCGGGCGGTTGCCCGAGTCGAGGAAGGCTTCGACGAGCTTGAT
>JAIXTZ010000028.1 GCA_027483745.1 Lysobacteraceae bacterium | reverse complement strand
CAGGTCTCCGGCACGTCGATCCCGCAGGTCATCAACCAGTTCCAGCACGAGCAGGACATGGAAGTGGCCGACCAGGAGTACTTCGAAGCGCTGGTGAAGGGCGTGGCCGAACACCGCGCCGGCCTCGACGAGCGCCTTGCGGCCTATCTCGACCGCGGCATCGAGCAGGTCGATCCGATCGAGCGGGCGGTGCTGCGCATCGCCGCGTTCGAGCTTTTGCATCGCATCGACGTGCCCTACCGCGTGGTGCTGAACGAAGCCATCGAGACTGCGAAGCGCTTCGGTTCCGACCATGGGCACACCTACGTGAACGGCGTGCTCGATCGCGCCGCGGCCGAGTGGCGTCCCGGCGAGGCGGCCCAGGGCCGCCGCTGAGGCACGCGGGCTGCACGGGCCTGGGCATGGCTGAATTCGCCCTCATCGATCGTCTCCGCCAGCGCGCCGGGTCCCGCCCGGACGTGGCGTTGGGCATTGGCGACGATGCGGCCCTGATCGAACCGCCGAAAGGCCAGCAGGTGGTGCTGGCCGTCGACACGCTCGTCGAGGGCGTGCACTTCGCGAAAGGCGTGCCCCCGTCGGCCATCGGCTGGAAGGCGCTGGCGGTGAATCTCTCCGACCTTGCGGCCATGGGGGCCGAGCCCGCCGTCGCGCTGCTGGCGCTCACGCTCCCTTCCGAAGACGGCGGCTTTGTCGAGGAGTTCGCCGCCGGCTTCAGTGCCCTGGCCGACACGCACCGCGTCGCCCTCGTGGGCGGCGACACCACGCGTGGCCCCTTGAGCGCGAGCGTCACCGTCATGGGCTACGTGCCCAAGGGGCAAGCGCTCACGCGCGCCGGTGCCGAGGCCGGCGACGACCTTTGGATCACGGGCACCCTTGGGGACGCCGCGGGTGCGCTGGCCTTGTGGAAGTCCGGCATCCCGATGCTGCGGACCGGCAGCTTGCGCGAGCGGCTCGACCGCCCGGCGCCGCGGCTTGGCGCCGGCCTCGCCTTGCGCGGCCTCGCCACTGCCTGCATCGACGTCAGCGACGGCTTCCTCGCCGATCTCGGCCACATCCTCGCGATGAGTGGCGTCGGGGCGGATGTGGAGGCCGATGCGCTGCCGGTCTCTCCGGCGCTTCTCGAAGCGTTTCCGGACACCGCCGCGCGCCGCGCGCTTCAGCTCAGCGGCGGCGACGACTACGAACTCTGCTTCACGGCACCGGCGAAGAAGCGCGAGGCCGTGCAGGCCGCGCTCGACGCCGTCGCCACCCCGGCCACGCGGGTGGGTCGCATCACCGAGGGCGCCTCACTGCGCCTGTTCGACGCCGATGGCCTGCCGCTGGCGCTGCCGCCGCGCCGCGGCTACGTGCATTTCATCGAGGGCGGCGCATGACGGTGCTGCCGGTTGGCACGCGTCGGCGGATGATGCGGCACCCGCGCGGATGGATCGCCGCCGGTTTCGGCGCGGGGTTTTCGCCGATTGCTCCGGGCACCGTGGGCTCGATCGTCGCCATCGTGCCGTGGTGGCTGTGGCTTCACGACCTCGCGCCCCGCGACTACGCGGCCGTGTTGATCCTCGCGTTCGCGATCGGCGTCTGGGCCGCGCGCTGGGCCATCCGCGAGAGCCGTATCGAAGACCCTTCGCTGGTCGTCTGGGATGAATTCGTCGGCATGTGGCTGGCGCTGTGGCTGCTGCCGCGCGAGTGGCCGTGGGTGCTTGCGGCATTCGCGCTGTTCCGCCTATTCGATGTCTGGAAGCCGTGGCCGGTGCGTTGGGCCGATCGCTCGCTGAAAGGCGGCTTCGGCACGATGGTCGACGATGCGCTGGCCGGCCTGATGGCCTTCGGCGTGCTGCCGGTGGGCGTGGCCCTCTGGCCGGTGTTGCGCGGCTAGAGATCGTCCAGCGAGAACGCGCCGCGCACCCAGCGTGGTTGCTCGCCACCATCGAAACCCACCACGTCGAACCGGCAATCGCGCCAGGCATGCCGCGGCTCGCGCTGCAGGTAGAGCCGCGCGGCGAGCGCGAGTTTCCGCGCCTTGCGCGCGTCGACGCTGTCTAGCGCATCGCCGAACTCGCTGCGACCGCGGCGTCGGACCTCGACGAACACCAGCGTCTCGCCGTCGAGCATCACGAGATCCAGCTCGCCGACCTTGAAGCGGACATTGCGCGCCAGCGGACGCAAACCGCCCGCGACGAGGAAGGTGAGTGCGGCCGACTCACCGGCGTCGCCGAGCTGCTGCGCCCGCGTGCGCGTCGTCGTTGTGGGGGGGCGGAGTGTCTTGCGGTGTGGCGCATCCATGCGCGTCGTGCTCGTCGCTTCGCGGCTCAGAGGGTCGGTGGCGGCGTCGCATCCATTGGCATCAGCGCGCCGTCCGAGGCGCGGCGCGTGACGCCGCCGCTGTATTCCGCCCAAGCCGGGATGCGCTCGACAAGGCCGGCCGCATCGATGCCGAGCTCGCCGGTGGCGCCACGCAGCTGCGCGCCACCGCGCAGGGCGTCGAGGTAGGTGGCGACCTTCCACGCGTCGAAGCCAAACGCGAACAGGCGCGCGGCGCTGCCGCGCGCGCTGAGCAGGCGGCGGCCGAGGTCTTCGGCGTCGCCGGGGCCCACCAGGTCGCCGAGCAGCCAGGGCAATTCCGGGTACTGCAGGCCGTCCAGCTCGCGATCGAGGCGCGGGTCGCTCCCCGATTGCACCAGCGAGGTGGCCAGCACCGGCAGGGCGGCCAGTCCGGCGTCCTCGCGCTGGGGCATCAGAATGCGCAGCGCGGGCGCGCGGGCGGCGACGAACAGGGCCTGCGCGTTCGACGCGTGCGTGGCCAGCGTGGTCAAGCCCGCCGCCGCATTGCCGCCGACCGCATCGATCGGCGCCACGGCCAGCAACTGGCCGCCCTCCGCGGTGAAACGCTCGCGGAATCCCGCCAGGGCGCGCTGGGCGCTGTCGTCCGCCTCGGCGATCGCGATCGCGCGTGTGAGGCCCCGCTCGATCATGCGGCGGGCGACGGCGGCGCCTTCGTCTTCGGGCGCGAGCGCAAAGCTGCCGCCGCCTGCGGTGGCCAGCGGTGTGCGGTTAAGCGCGACCCAGGTCGCGGTGTCGACGGGTGCCGCGGCCAGGGCGGCTACCTCATCGCGGCCCAAGGGACCGACGAGCAGGTCGGCGCCGTTGGCGATGGCCTGGTCGCGCGCCGCCTTCGCGCCGTCGGCCGTGCCGCGGGTGTCGTGGAAAGCAATCGTCGGGCGCGGGCGCGATTCGGCGTAGTAGGCCGCGAGCAGGCCGTCGCGCACCGCGAGGCCGGCCGGCGCGAGTTCGCCGCTCAGCGGCAGGAGCACCGCCATGCGTCGCGGCGGGTGGTAGCCGTCCGAGGCCGGCGGCGGCCGGTCGGCCGGGGCCGGTGCGGCGGCGGTGCGGTTTACATCGAGGCCGCGGCGGCGCGCTTCGCGCAGGGCCAAGGGCAGCACCGCCGCGTCGTCGCCGAGGAATCCGGCCTGTTGGACCAGCGCCGCATCCGGCACGGACTTCAGCTGACGCTCGGCATCGCGCAGCGCGGCGGCGCGCTCGGCGCCCTGCAGCAGCCCCGCGCGTTCGGCGAGCGCCGCCGCCATGCCGAAGCGGTCGCCGGTGGCATCGAGCGCGCGAGCTCGCAGGGCCAGCCAGTCGGCCATTCGCCCGGCGGGCACGAGGGTGCGGTCCTGCTGCAGCAGTGCGAGGGCCTCGGCGCCGCGGCCGTCGTCCAGCGCGAAGCCGGCGGTGAGCAGGTCATGGCGGAACTGGTCCTCGGGCGTGAGGCGCCGGCGTGGCGCCTCGGCGAGTTCGGCGCGGGCGCCCGTGGCATCCCCGGCGCGGCGCAGGGACTCCGCGGCGTTCAGGCGCGCCATGGCGATGTCGGCGCCGCGCGCGGTGGCGGCGATCGAACGCCAGGCCTGCGCGGCCTCGGCGTGACGACCCTGAGCATCGAGCTCCCGCGCCTGCGTTTCCGCGGGCGTGGCCTGTCGCGAGGACGGCGCAGTGGCGCAGCCAGCGAGCGAAACGGCGAGGAGGGCGAGGAGCAGCCAGCGGGCCATGCGGGGGAATCTCGGTGAGCCGGGCCTAGAATGATACGGCTCACTGGGAGGACTCGATGTCGGAAATCGTCGCGGGAACGCTTTACGTGGTGGCGACGCCCATCGGGAACCTCGGCGACCTCACGCCCCGGGCCCGCGAGGTGCTGGGCGGGGTGACCGCCATCGGCGCGGAAGACACCCGCAACACCGCGGTCCTGTTGGGCCAGTTCGGCATCGGCACCCCGCTGATCGCCGTGCACGACCACAACGAGGGCGACATCGCGGCAAAGCTGGTGGCCCGGCTGCAGGCCGGCGACAGCCTCGCCCTCGTTTCCGATGCCGGTACGCCGCTGGTCAGCGATCCGGGCTACCGGCTGGTGCGCGCGGTGCGCGAGGCGGGCCTGCCCGTGGTGCCGGTGCCCGGCGCCTGCGCGGCCATCGCGGCGCTGAGCGTGGCCGGCATTCCCAGCGATCGCTTCTGTTT
>JAIXTZ010000162.1 GCA_027483745.1 Lysobacteraceae bacterium | reverse complement strand
GGACCCGAAAAACCAGCGTCCAGAGCTGTGGAACCTCTACAACACCCGCAAACACCCGGGCGAAAGCCTGCGCGTCTTCCCGATCTCCAACTGGACCGAGCTCGACGTGTGGCTCTACATCCTGCGCGAAGGGATCGAACTGCCGCCGTTGTATTTCGCCGACACGCGGCCGGTCGTCGAACGCGACGGCGCGCTGATCATGGTCGACGACGAGCGCCTGCCGCTGCGCGCCGGCGAGCGCCCGGTCGAGAAGAAGGTGCGGTTCCGCACGCTGGGTTGCTACCCGCTCACTGGCGGCATCGAGTCGGAGGCCGATTCGGTCGAAGCCATCGTCGAGGAGCTGCTGGTGGCCACCACCTCGGAGCGCCAGGGCCGCGTGATCGACCACGATCCGAGCAGCTCGATGGAGCTGAAGAAACTCGAGGGCTATTTCTGATGGACGGTACGCCCGCCCACCGCCTGCCGGACGACGAGGGACAGCCGCGCCCGCGCCACGACGCGCGTCGCGCGCTGGCCCACCACGACGCACTGCCGCTGCTGCGTTTCATCACCTGCGGCAGCGTCGACGACGGCAAGAGCACGCTGATCGGCCGCCTGCTGCACGACAGCGGCAGCCTGCCCGAAGACCAGATCACCGCGTTGGCCCGCGACAGCGTCCGCGTCGGCACCCAGGGCGGCGCCCTCGATTTCGCCCTGCTGGTCGATGGCCTCGATGCCGAGCGCGAGCAGGGCATCACCATCGACGTGGCCTACCGCTACTTCAGCAGCGCGCGCCGTCGCTTCATCGTCGCCGACTGCCCGGGCCACGAGCAGTACACCCGCAACATGGCCACCGGCGCCTCCACCGCCGACGTCGCGGTGGTGCTGGTCGACGCCCGCAAGGGCCTGCTGCCGCAGACCCGACGGCACAGCACCATCGTCCGTCTGCTGGGCTTGAAACGCGTGGTGCTCGCGGTGAACAAGATGGACCTCGTCGATTGGGACGAGACGCGCTTCCGCCGCCTCGTCGCCGACTACCGCGCGCTGGCCGGCGAGCTCGGCATCGAGGAGGTGCACGCCATCCCGCTCTCGGCGCTGCGCGGCGACAACGTGCTCATGCCGTCGTCGCACACCCCCTGGTTCGACGGCCTGCCGCTGCTGCCCACGCTCGAAGCGCTGCCCGCCCGGTCGCCGCCGGCCACCGCGGCCTTGCGCTTGCCCGTGCAGTGGGTGAACCGTCCGCACCAGGATTTCCGCGGCGTGGCCGGCACCATCGCCGCCGGCTCGGTCCGCGTGGGCGACGTGGTGCAGGTGCTGCCCGCCGGCACGCGCGCCACGGTCGCGCGCGTCATCGGGCCCGGGCGCGAACTGGCGCAGGGCATCGCTGGGCAGCCGGTGACGCTGGTCTTCCACGAGGACGTCGACGTCTCGCGCGGCGACGTCATCGCCGGGCCGCACGCCGCCCCCACGCTCGCCACGCGGGTCCGTGCCGACGTGGTCTGGCTCGACGCCACGCCGCTGAGTGTCGGGCAGCGCTATGCGCTGCGCCTCGGCCCGAAGACCGTCCCCGCCCGCGTCGTCGCGATCGAGCACGTGCGCGATATCCACACCGGGGCCACCCACGGCGCCGGCGAGCTCGTCCTGAACGGCATCGGCCGTGTCGAGCTCGCGCTCGAGGACGCCGTGCCGGTCGCGCGCTTCGAGGACGAGCGCGCCCTCGGCGCCTTCATCCTGATCGACCGTGCGAGCAACGCGACCGCAGGTGCCGGCACCGTGGTCGAAGCCATCGCGAAGGGCGCCGAGCGCGCCTACGCCCAGGCCTTCAGCGTCGGCCCCGCCGAGCGCGCCATCGCCAAGGGCCAGCAGGCGCGGTGCCTCTGGCTCACCGGCCTCTCGGGGGCCGGCAAGAGCACGCTCGCCGATGCGCTCGAACGTCGCCTGCATGCCGAAGGCCGCCACACCATGCTGCTCGACGGCGACAACGTCCGCGGCGGGCTCTCCAGGGACCTGGGCTTCGCCCCGGAGGACCGCCGCGAGCACGTGCGGCGTCTTGGCGAAGCGGCCAAGCTGCTGGTCGATGCCGGGCTGATCGTCATCGTCAGCGCCATCTCGCCCTACCGCGCCGACCGCGACGCCGTGCGCGCGCGCTTCGCGCCCGGCGAGTTCATCGAAGTCTTTGTCGACGCCTCGCCCTCGACCTGCGCGGCGCGCGACCCCAAGGGGCTCTACGCCAAGGCGAAGGCGGGCGGCCTGAGCCACGCCATCGGCATCGGCGGCGACTACGAGCCGCCGCTCGCGCCCGAGCAGCGCCTGTCCACCGAGGACGCCAAGCCGGAAGCCCTGGCGCAGGCCCTGGTGGCCTGGATGGCGGCGGCGCCGGGGCGCTGAACCGACGCCGGCGCGCCCGGCGCGGCCTTCACGCCGTACCATGGGGGCTTCGCGGCGCCGAAGGGCCCGCCTCGGACCTTCGCGCCACCCCATGGCTCCCCAGATCCTGGTCATCGACGACGAGCTCGAACACCTCAACGCGATCTGCGACGTCTTGCAGGGCGAGCCCTTCAGCGTGCTGCGCACCAGCCGCGCCGAGCGCGCCTTCGAGATCGCCGTCGACAGCCTGCCGGACCTGATCGTCACCGACTGGGACATGCCGGGCTTGAGCGGCATCGAGCTGATCCGTCGGCTGAAGGAGCACGAGGCCACGCGCGACATCCCGGTGATCATGTGCACCGGCAAGATGACCTCGTCGGAGAACCTCGAGACCGCGCTGGCCGCGGGCGCCGTGGACTACGTGCGCAAGCCCGTCGAGCCCATCGAGCTGCGCGCGCGCACCCGCTCGATGCTGCAGCTGTCGGCCAGCTACCGGCAGATCAAGGCCAACGAGCTGGAGCTCGCGCGGCAGAACGAGCTGCTGGTGCGCCAGAAGCACGACCTGCACATCGCCTCCATCACCGACCACCTCACCGGCATCTACAACCGCGCTTTCCTCACCGACCACCTCGACCGCGAGTTCGCCAACAGCCGGCGCCACGGCCATCCCTTCAGCTGCCTGCTGGTCGACATCGACCACTTCAAGGCCGTCAACGACCAGCACGGCCACCTGGTGGGCGACGTGGTGATCCGCCACACCGCGCAGGTGCTGGCCTCGAGCATCCGCAAGGGCGACCTGCTGGCCCGCTTCGGCGGCGAGGAATTCGTGGTGCTGCTCACCAACACCGCCGCCCGCGACGGCGCGGTGCTGGCGGAAACCCTGCGCGCCGCGGTGGAGCGCGCCGTGCACCGGCACGGCGGCCTCACGCTGCAGGTCACGGTGAGCGTGGGCGTGGCCGACACCGTGTACGACGAAGCCATGAGCGAAACCGAGCTGCTCGGCCACGCCGACGAGGCGCTCTATGCCGCCAAGCGCCGTGGCCGCAACCGCGTGGCGATCTACGGCCAAGGGCCGTCGTCCGACTGAGCCCTCGCGCCCCTCAGGGGGCCAGCAGGGCGGCCAGCAGCGCGTCGTTCTCCGTTTCGATGGCCTGCGCCACGCGCGCCCGCCACGCGTCGATGCGCGCATTCGTCGGGAAGTCCGGGCGGTCCAGCACCGCCCGCAGCGCCGAGTAGCGGTAGATCGGGATGGGGCGCAGCAGGGCCACGAACGGCGCCAGCGCCGCTCGGTCGGCGGCGTCGAGCGGGGGGCCCTCGAGCGCGGCCGACGGCGTCTCGACGGCCCGTGCGGGCATCGGCGCGGTGCGGTCGTCGGCGCGCGGCAGGGTGAACCAGAACGCCGCGCCGCCGCCGGGGGCGTCGGTCACGCCGATCGCGCCGCCGTGGGCTTCCACCGCCAGCTTGCAGAAGGTGAGCCCCAGCCCGGTGGAGCGCGTGCCGCCGGAATCGCGCGCGTGCAGCTGGCCGAAGCGCGCGAACACGCGCTCGCGCTGGTCGGCGGGCACGCCCTCGCCGCTGTCCTGCACCTGCAGGCGCACGCGGCCGTCCGCGTCCACCTCGGCCTGCACCGCGAGACGCCCGTTCGGCGGCGTGAACTTCACGGCATTGGTGAGCAGGTTCACCAGCACGCGCTCCAGCATCTCGGCGTCGCCGCGCACCGCCAGCCCCTCGGGCAGGGCCAGCGACAGCGCGAGGTTCTTGCGCTCGATGAGGAAGCGCACCTGCTCGACGGCCCCGGCCACCAGCGTGGCCAGCGGCACCGGCTGCGCGTCGACGACCACGCGCGTGTCCTCGAACTTCTGCACGTCGAGGATGTTCAGCACCATCGTCAGCATCTGCCGCGCGCTCTGCCGCACCTGCGCCACGCGCGAGGCCAGCGAGGGCGAATCGACCGCGTGCAGGATCACGCCCAGCGGGTTCTTCAGGTCGTGGACGATCATGCCCATCATCCCCTGCTTGAAGCCGTCCAGCGCCAGCAGCTGCTGGTTGGCGGCACGCAGCGCCTCGGCCTGCTCGGCCAGCTGCCGCGTGCGTTCGGCCACCGTCGTTTCCAGCGCCGCTTTCTGCGCCAGCACGCGGCGCAGGCGCCAGCGCAGCAGGCTCCAGCCCGCCAGGCCCAGCGCCAGCGCGTAGCCGAGGTAGGCCCAGGCCGTGCGGTACCACGGCGGCAGCACGGTGAAGCGGTAGCTCGCCTCGGTGCCCACGGTGTCGTAGAGGTTCTTGGCGCGCACGCGGAATACGTACTCGCCCTCGAACAGGTTGTTGTAGTCCTTGTAGTCCTCGGCGCTCCAGTCCGACCAGCCGCTGTCGCTGCCTTCGAGCTTCACCTGGAAGCGGATGGCGTCCTCGCCGTCGAAGCTCGGCGCCGCGTACTCGAAGCGCAGCGAGTTCGCCGCGTAGGGCAGGGCCACGGCCGGCGCGGGGCCGTGCCCACCGTACAGCAGCCTGCCCTGCGCGCCGCTCACTTTCCGCAGCAGGGTGTCGAAGGGCTGCGCGTAGTTCTTCGGGATGCGGCCGTCGTAGCGGAACAGCCCGTCGCCCACCCCGAACCAGGCCACCCCGTCGCCGTCGGCGTGGATGGCGAAGGTCTCCTGCCCGGTGAAGGCGCGCAGCGGGCGCGGGTCCCACTGCCGCGTGCCGTCGGCCAGCGTGCGCACGAGGCCGGTTTCCTTGAGGCCCGTGGCCGGGTCTTCAGTGTAGGCCCACAGCCCGTTCGCCGGGTCGTCGTGCAGCACGTAGACGGTGCGCGGACGCTCGAACAGCCCGGCGTAGCGCGGGTCCGGCCCGAAGCGCCGCGTGGCCTCGTCGAAGCGGTAGATGCCCGCGCTCGTGGCGAAGGCGGGCTGCCCGCCCACCGGGAACACGAGGTTGTAGTTGAGGCTGGGCAGGCCGTCGTCGAGGCCGAAACGCTCCACCGGCAGCGCCCCCACCGTACCGTCGTCGCCGAGGCCGGAGAGGTCCACGCGCAGCAAGCCGGTGTTGTAGGTGCCGACCCACACGCGGCCGGCGTCGTCTTCCACCAGCGTGCGCACCGCGTCTTGCAGCCCCGGCACCCGGCCGGCGTCGCGCCATTGTTCGCCGTCATGGCGCAGCAGGGCGAGCCCTTGGGCCAAGCCCACCAGCACCCAATCCGGGCGCGAGCGCGGGGCGAGGAGTGCGAGGGCACGGTCGGCATCAAACACGACAGTGCTATGCCCGCGCCGGTGGGCGTGGACGCCGGATGTGTTGGCGATGAGCAACGTGCCTTCGCTGGAGATCAGGGCATTCGTCTGTCGGACGATGACACCCGCATCCAGCGCCTGCATCGGCGTGCCGGGTTGTATCCGTTGCGCTCCTCGCGTGGTAGCAAGCCAGAGTGCGCCTTCATGGCGATGCAGCGCGATGACGGTTCGCCCGCCCTCCAGTGGCGCCACGAGGTGGCTCAAAGGCGATGCGAGGTCCAGTCGGACAATCCCATTGCCCAGCGCCAGCCAGAGCCCGCCACTGAGGTCCTGCCAGCTCGCCGCCACGCTGGCGTCAGGCAGACCCTCTGTCTTGCTCCAATGGCCTTGCAGTCGACCTTCCGCGTCCAAGACGTAAAGGCCACCCTGCAATGTCCCCACGACCACGCGGCCGTCGCGGAGGGCGACAAGGCTTTTGCCTTGCACCCCGTCGGCGAGCAAACCCGCGTCTGCGTCGGTGGGCCATCTGGAGAAGCGCCCTCGCGAGAAGCGGCTGAATCCATGCTCCGGGCTGTAGATCAAGAAGGCCGGGTCGTCGATGCGACCGCCAGGCAGCAAAGTCAGACCGGTGCGGGTCGGATTCGCGAATTGCTCCCCTCCTGGCAGCAGTGACCAATGTCGACCATTCCAATGACGCAACCCGCGCCCCGCGTCGATGACGAACACCCCCTGGTCGCCGCCGAAGGCGACGCCGAAACGATCGTTTGGACGCCATTGCCTGATCTGCGATCCATCCCAATGAAGAAGACGCTCGCGGCTCGAGAACACCACGCCGTCCGCGGTCACCACGATGTTCCAAACGTCACTGAAGTCACGCGCCAGCGGCGGAACATGTTCAAGAAGGCTGATGTAGCGAAGCTCGCCTTTCGCGTCCCCTTGAAGAAACCCGATCTCGCCGACGGCGCCGACGTAGACGCGGCCGTCCTTCGCTAGGGCAAGGGAGCGGACGGCGGAGCCATTGCTAATCGGGGTTAATCGCCAACGCTGGCCGTCGAAGCTGAGTACCCCTCGGTTGTTGCCGGCGTGGATCGCCCCGTTCGTGTCCTGCGCCACGGTCCAGTTCTGACCATCGGCAGCGTAGTCGCGAGGCTCGAAGCGCCGCAGAAGCGGGACGCCAGCTTCAAGACTTCGTGCCGCTGGCGTCAGCTGCTCTTTCGAATGCAAAGTCGAAACGGGAACTGCCCATGCCATTTTCGGCGCCATCAGCTCCAGCCCCGCCCAGAACATGGCTATGACGACGCCCGTGGCCCATCGCATCGATGATCTGAAGCATCGATCGGTCGTCGTCTGGCGATTCTTCATTGCGCAAAGACCGTCGCTCGAGGTCGGCTGATCGTTCCGGAGGATGCCGCGGCGAAACCTGTGAGGGCAATCTTGAGGTGCCGGGATTGAAATGAGCTCGGCGCTTCTCTACGGTCTATGTACCTCCACGCCGGCGTCGCCGATGGGGAATTGCATCTCGAGTCCATAAGGAACGGCGTCATGAGCAACTCCAGTCAGACCATTGCCATTCAGAGTGCTGCGATCGTCCAAGGCACGACGACCGTGCAGTTGACGTACTCGAACGGCGACGGAAATGTCACTGAGATCGATGGTGCTGGATCGGCAACCATCACGTACCAACTCTCTGATCCCGTGTTCCGAAGTGGCTGGTCCATCGTCGGATATGCGGTGGATGGCGTAATGCCCGCCGACATGTCGGCGGCCGTCGCGACCAACGCATCGGGCAATGCCCTCGTGATCGTCGATCACGCCACGGCCACCGGCACGGAGCAGTTCAGCTTTCTGATTAGGCTGTCGTTGGGCGGCGTCACCTACACCAGCACGGATCCGGTGATCTGCAACGAACCTGACTGAAGAAGGGGGCTCACGCGTCCGCGAAGGCGTCCCGCGTGAGGTTCTCCGGTGCGCCCTCGGTGCAGGCCACTTCGTCCTCGATGCGGATGCCGCCGTAAGGCGTCATCGCCTCCACCTGGTCCCAGTCGACCGCCTTCGCATGCGGGCCGGCCTTCAGCTTCGCCAACAGGGTGGGGATGAAGTACAGGCCCGGCTCGATGGTGACGACCATGCCGGGGCCGAGCGTGCGCGTGGTGCGCAGGTAGGGGTGGCCGGTGGGCCGCGGGATCTCGTGGCCGTCGGCATCGTGGCGGCCGGCGACGTCGTGCACCTGCAGGCCGATCGGGTGGCCGAGGCCGTGCGGGAAGAACACGCTGGTCACGCCTTCGGCCACCATCGCGCCCGGGTCCATGT
>JAIXTZ010000060.1 GCA_027483745.1 Lysobacteraceae bacterium | reverse complement strand
GCTATCCTTTTGTCGCAGGCTTCCTGCCTGCCGAGCACCTGAGCTGCGTCGAACGCGGCCTGCTCGATTTCTTCGGTTTTGGAGCGGACGGCGAGTGAAGGACAGGATGAACCCGATGCATGCCGCCGCGCTTCGTGGCCTGGCGATCTTGGGCGGCGCGCTGCTGCTGGCCAGCTGCGCCACGCCGCCTCCGGCCCCCGCGGTGCCGGCCGGCCCGCCGCCGCTCACCGACGCGCAGATCGTCGAAGCCACGCAGGCCGCCGGCCGCGATGGCGTCGAACTGGTCGTCACCCCGCTGGTCGATCCGCACGTCGAGGACCTGCGCGAGCGCGCCGAGAAGGCGCAGGCCGCGAATCGCCCGCAGCGCGCCGATCGCGAACTGCTGAAGGCGCTCGCCATTACGCCCGACGACCCGGACCTTCTGCAGTGGCGCGCCGAGCTTGCCGTGCTGCGCCAGGCCCGCGACGAAGCCGAGGCCCTGGCCAAGCAGAGCATCGCCCTTGGCCCGAAATCCGGCCCGCTGTGCCGCCGCAACTGGACGCTGGTGAAACTGCTACGCGAATCCCGCGGCGAGTCGGAGAACGCCGCCTCCGCGGCGGCCATGCTCGAACGCTGCACCATCGCGCCGCCGGTGCGGATGTGAGTACGGAGGCCGCCCCCTCCGGCGGCCGCGGGGTGCTGCCGATGCTGACCGCCCGTGCGCTCGACGAGGGCGGCGCGCTGGCGAACGCGATTCCCGGCTACGCGCCGCGGCCGGCGCAGCAACGGCTCGGCGTCGCCATCGCCGAGACCATGGCCGAGCGCGGGGCCCTGGTGGCCGAGGCCGGTACCGGTACCGGCAAGACCTACGCCTACCTCGTGCCGGCCCTGCTCTCCGGCCAGCGCGTGATCGTCTCGACCGGCACCAAGGCGCTGCAAGACCAGCTCTACCACCGCGACCTGCCGAAAGTGCGCGAGGCGCTCGGCCTCGGTCTGCGCACCGCGCTGCTGAAAGGCCGCAGCAATTACCTGTGCCTGCAGCGCGCCGAGCTCGCCAAGGGCGCGCCGGTGTTCAGCGGCCGCGAGCAGATCGCGCAGTTCGAGCGCATCGTGCAATGGAGCAAGCGCACGCGGCGCGGCGACCTCGCCGAGATCGAGGACCTGCCGGAGGACTCGCCGCTGCGCGGCTTGGTCACTTCGACGGTCGAGAACTGCCTCGGTAGCGAGTGCCCGTTCTGGAGCGACTGCTTCGTCGTGAAGGCGCGTGCCGACGCGCAGGCCGCCGACCTCGTCGTCATCAACCATCACCTGCTGCTGGCCGACCTCGCCATCAAGGAGGAGGGCTTCGGCGAGATCCTGCCGGGCGCTTCGGCCTTCGTGCTGGACGAAGCCCACCAGCTGCCCGACCTCGCCTCGCAGTTCTTCGGCGAATCGGTGTCGGCGCGCATGCTCGTCGACCTCACGCGCGACGCGATCGGCGCCTGTGGCAAGGTCGCGGGCAGCCTCGCCGCGGTGTCTCCCGCCGTGCGCGAGCTCGAGGCCGCGATCCGCCTGCTGCGTGCGCAGTGCGAAGGCCTGCCGCAGCGCGGCACGCTGGCCCTGCTGCTTGGCCACCATGCCGACATGCCGGGGCTCGTGCGCACGCTCGATGCGTCGATGGCCGGGCTGCTGGCCGCGGTGACGCCGATGAAGGAGGCCGCGCCGGAGTTCGCGGCGGTGCTGACGCGGCTCGAGCTGTTCCAGACGCGGCTGCGCACTTGGGCCGAAGGCGCGCCGGGCTTGCTCGATGCCGATGAGCATGCCGACACGGCGAACGATCACGCCGACGCCGACGCCGACGCTGACGATGGCGATGGCGATGGCGATGGCGAGGAGAAAGACGGCCGCGCCGACACCGCCTCGCACGGCGAAGTGCGCTGGTTCGAGCTCACGCAGCGCGGTTTTGCCTTCTCGATCACGCCGCTCGACGTCGCCGGCCCGCTGCGCCGCTACCGTGAGCAGAGCAAGGCGGCGTGGATCTTCACCTCGGCCACGCTGGCCGTCGGCGGCGACCTTAGGCACATCGCCTGGAAACTCGGCCTCCACGAGCCGCGCACCTTGCTCGAGCAGAGCCCCTTCGACTGGAAGGCGCAGTCGCTGGCCTACTTCCCGCCCGGCCTGCCCGAGCCCTCGTCGCGCGACTACACCGAGCGCGTCATCGCGGCGGTGCGGCCGGTGCTCGAGGCCTCGAAGGGCCGCGCCTTCCTGCTGTTCACCTCGCACCGCGCGCTCCGAGAGGCGGCCGCGCTGCTGGCAGGCGGGCCGTGGCCGCTGTTCGTGCAGGGCACCGCGCCGCGCCTGCAGCTGATCGAGCAGTTCCGCGCCAGCGGCAACGGCGTGTTGCTGGGGGCCGCGAGTTTCTGGGAAGGCGTGGACGTGGCCGGCGATGCGCTGAGCGTCGTTGTGATCGACAAGCTGCCCTTCGCCGCGCCGGACGATCCGGTGCTCGAAGCGCGGCTCGAGGCCGTGCGCCGTCGCGGCGGCAACCCCTTCCTCGCCGAACAGGTGCCTACGGCCGCCATCGCGCTGAAGCAGGGCGTCGGCCGCCTGATCCGCCGCCACGACGATCGCGGTGTGCTGGTGCTCTGCGACCCGCGCCTCGTCAGCAAGCCCTACGGCCGCGTGTTCATGGCCAGCCTGCCGCCGCTCACGCGCACCAAGGCTCTGGCCGACGTGCAGGCCTTCTTCGATCCCTCCTATGCCCCGGAGCCCGCCGATGCCCGCTGATCCTCCTTCGCGCCCCGGCCGCGTGACCGGCCTCGGCGGCGTGTTCTTCAAGTCGCGCGATCCGGAGGCCCTGGCGGCGTGGTACGCCGAGCACCTCGGTTTCCCCATCGAAGCCTGGGGCGGCGCGATCTTCCGCAACGCTGACGATCCGAACCCCGACGCTTACACGAACTGGTCGCCGTTCGCCGCCGGCACCGAGTACTTCGAGCCCTCGCCGCACGCCTTCATGCTCAATCTGCGCGTCGACGGCGTCGAAGCGCTGGTCGTGCGCCTGCGAGCCTCCGGCTGCCGCGTGCTTGATCGCGGGGAGGACGGCGAATTCGGCCGCTTCCGCTACGTGCTCGACCCGGAAGACCACCTGATCGAACTCTGGGAGCCGCCGTCGTGAGTACGCTCCTCGCCTTCGAACTCGCCACCGAGGCCTGCTCGGTCGCGCTGTGGCACGACGGCCGCTTGCTGGCGCGCCATGAGGTCGCGCCTCGGCGGCATGCCGAGCTCGCCTTGCCGTGGGCGGAGGTGCTGCTGGCGGAAGCGGGCGTCGCCAAGTCGCAGCTCGACGCGCTGGCCGTCGGCGTCGGCCCGGGCGCCTTCACTGGTGTTCGCTTGGCCATCAGCCTGGTGCAGGGCATCGCGCTCGGGCTGGATCGGCCGGTCGTGCCGGTGTCCACGCTGGCCGCGCTCGCCCAGCCGTTCCTCGCCGAGGGGCCGGTGCTGGCCGCGATCGACGCCCGGATGGGCGAGCTCTACGTCGGCGAGTTCCGCGCCGACGCGGAAGGCATGCCGCAGCCACTGGCGGAGGAGGCCTTGCTGCCGATCGGCGAGGCCGCTGCGGCGCTTCTGGCCCGTTGGCCCGTGACCGATCTGGGGCGAGTCGGCGTCGGTACCGGCTTCGCCGCGGGTGGTGCGGTGTGGTGCGCCACGCTTGCCGGCCGACTGGCGCGGGTCGACGCTGAGGCCCTGCCCACCGCCTCGGCCGTAGCCCGCATCGCGGCCTGCGCGTTCGCCCGTGGACATGCGGTGGCGCCGGAGCGTCTGGAGCCCGCCTACCTTCGCGACAAGGTCGCCCTGACGTCGGCCGAACAGGCCGAGGCCCGCGCGGCGAAGGCCGGCGCTGGCGGGTCCTAGTCCTCGCTGCTCACCGCACCGTTGCGGAAGTGCCAGGTGCGGGTGATGTGCAGCACGTCGACCCGTTCCCCGGTCTGCGGCACGGCGGGGTAGGGGCCGGCGAGTTCGACGATGCGCCGCGCGGCCTGGTTCAACACTTCGTAACGACTGGGGGTGTTCAACACGACCGATTCGACGCTGCCGTTGCGGCGCACGGCCACGGTCATCACCAGCCGGCCTTCGAGGCGCTCGGCGCGGGCGCGTTCTGGGTAATTGGCGTTGCCGACGCGCTCGACCCGCTCCACCCAGGCCTTCAGGTACTGCGCGTAGGCGTACTCCTGCGTGCTCGCCGAGACGAACTTGCGCTTCGGCCGCCGCGCGTACTGCGCTTCGCGGCGCTCCACTTCGGCCGCCAGTCGGGCCATTTCGAGCTGCTGTTCCAGCAGCTGCTCGCCGAGGGGCAGGGGCGTCGGCGGCGTTTCCGGCGTCGGGCGCTCGCGCGGCGCCGGCTCAAGCCCGGTGGCCACGGTCGTCACCACCGGCATCGGCGTCGCGTCCTGCGGGCGCGGCGACTGGGCGCGGATCGGCACCGGCGCGATGCCGTCCTCCAGCTTGGGCACCGGCGCGCTGACGGCGTCGCGCGGGCGCTGACTTTCCTCGCTGTCACCGCCGCCCTGGTGGCTGGCCTGCGCGAGGAAATCCGCTTTCTCGGGCGGCGTGCGGCTGGCCGTTTCGGTCAGGATGACGTCCAGCGTGGGGGTGACCGGAGCCGCGTCGTCGCGGCCGAAGCTGATGCCGAGCACCACGATGCCGATCACGATCATCCCGAGCAGGGTGGTCGCGGTCAGGCGCTGTGCCGGGCCGACGCCGTCCGGCGGCGTCGCGGCGTGGCGCTCCGCCGTGGGTGGATCGCTGCGCACGCTCACGCCGGGCCGCGCTCCAGCGCGTCGAAGAGGATGCCGGCGATGTTCAGGCCGGCGACGGCGTCGATCTCGCGGATGCAGGTCGGGCTGGTGACGTTCACTTCCGTGAGGTGCCCACCGATCACGTCGAGGCCGACGAATCGCATGCCGCGCCGCCTCATCTCCGGCCCGACGATGGCGGCGATCTCGCGGTCGCGCTCGGTCAGTGGCCGCACCTCGCCCCGTCCGCCGGCGGCAAGGTTGCCGCGGAACTCCGTGCCCTGCGGGATGCGCGCAAGGCAGTGCGAGACCGGTTCGCCATCCACCAGTAGCACCCGCTTGTCGCCGTCGGCGATCTCGGGAAGGAAACGCTGCGCCATGGCGAGATGCCGGCCGTCGGCGGTCAGGGTCTCGAGGATCACGTTGAAGTTCGGGTCGCCGTGCCGGCTGCGGAAGATCGAGCGCCCGCCCATGCCGTCGAGCGTCTTCAGCACCACCTCGCCGTGTTCCGCGGCGAACGCCTTGAATTCGGCAGCCTCCCGGCTCACCAGGGTGGGCGGGATGCAGTCGGGGAACATCAGGGCGCCCAGCTTCTCATTGAGCTCCAGCAGGCCGGCCGGGTCGTTGGTGACGGCCGCCCCCTGCCGTTGCGCCGCCGCCAGCACCTGCGTGTCATGCACGAAGTCCGCGTCGACGGGTGGATCCTTGCGCATCAGCACCTGGTCCATGTCGCCCAAGGGGCGCCACGTGGCCTCGCCCCGTTCGAACCAACCGGCCTTGTCGTCCTTCACCCGCAGGGGCGCCAGTCGTCCGCCTGCCACGCCGCCCCGGAATCCGAGGCTGCCTGGGACGACGTAATGCAAGGCCCAACCGCGACGTTGGGCTTCGAGCAGCATCGCAAATGTGGAGTCCTTCACGATTTTGATGGACTCGATGGGGTCCATCACCACGGCCAGCCGACGCTGCATCCGGAACCGCCCTTCGGTGCGAGAATGTGAAACAGGGTATCAGGGGGGCGCAGGCGCCGCTGAGCATGGAATCATGAAGCGCGGCGCGGGCTTGACACGTTTTGTTGACACTGGGATATAGGTTGCGTTGCGGCGCGCCATGGCCTGTCCGGGCCTCCGCCGACGGCACTTTTGGGGATAGCGATGAGTGAAAGCAACGAGTCCGGCGCACTGGCGGGCCTGAGGGTCATGGTCATCGATGACTCGAAGACCATCCGCCGTACGGCGGAAACCCTGCTCAAGAAGGAGGGCTGTGAGGTCGTGACCGCGAACGACGGCTTCGAGGCGCTCGGCCGCATCGCCGAGGTGCAGCCGCAGGTGATCTTCGTGGACATCATGATGCCGCGCCTCGATGGCTATCAGACCTGCGCCCTCATCAAGTCCAACCAGCTCTTCAAGAACACGCCGGTGATCATGCTGTCCTCGAAGGACGGCCTGTTCGACAAGGCACGCGGCCGCATCGTCGGCTCCGAGCAGTACCTCACCAAGCCGTTCACGCGCGACGAACTGCTCGACGTCGTCCGCCGCTACGCCCCCGCCGCATGAGCGCCTTCGACCTGCTCCTCGACTACGAGCGCCGCTCGCTCGCCCACCAGCCGGGACGGCCGGAACTCGTCGAAGCGCCGGGCCACTGGCGAGGCGTGGGCTTCCGCATCGGCAAGCACCGCCTCGTCGGCGCGTTCGGCGACGTGGTGGAAATCATCAGCCTGCCCGCGATCACCGCCGTGCCGGGCTCGCAGCCCTGGATGCTCGGCCTCGCCAACGTCCGCGGCAGCCTCTACGGCGTCGTCGATCTCAAGCAGTTCCTCGAGGGCGAACGCAGCGCCGTCAATGAAGGGCAGCGCTGCCTGTTGGTGAAGCAGCCGGGCGGCAACGTCATCCTTCTGGCCGACGAGCTCTACGGCCAACGCTCGTTCAACGACGCCCAGCTCATCGACCGGCCGGAATCGCTGGAGGGCCGCTACGCCGCGGTCATCGCCCGCGCCTACCGCGTCGCCGACGTGACGTGGGGCGTCCTCGACATCCCGCTGCTGTCCCGCACTCCCGAATTCCGCCAGGCCGCTGCCTGACCGCCGTACCCGCTTGAGCCGCGCCCCAGCTTGAGTCAACCCGTTCCGATCCGAGGTCCGATGTAATGAGCGCTTCGAAAGTCACCTTCCAAGACCGTCTGACCAAGGTCGGCCTGCGCGTCTGGG
>JAIXTZ010000175.1 GCA_027483745.1 Lysobacteraceae bacterium | reverse complement strand
GAGTCGGGCCAGACGATCATCTCGGGCATGGGCGAGCTGCACCTCGAGATCCTTGTCGACCGCATGAAGCGCGAGTTCAACGTCGAAGCGAACGTCGGCAAGCCGCAGGTCGCCTACCGCGAAGCCATCCGCAAGGCGGTCAAGCAGGAAGGCAAGTTCGTGCGCCAGTCGGGCGGTCGCGGCCAGTACGGCCACATCGTCATCGAGATGGAGCCGCAGGAGCGCGGCGCCGGCTTCGTGTTCGAGAACGCCATCGTCGGCGGCGTGGTTCCGAAGGAATACGTTACTGCGGCCGGCAAGGGCATCGAAGAGGCCATGAAGAACGGCGTGCTCGCCGGCTTCCCGGTCGTCGACGTCAAGGTCAAGGCCGTCGACGGTTCGTTCCACGACGTCGACTCCAACGAAATGGCGTTCAAGGTCGCCGGTTCGATGGCCTTCAAGGAAGGCTTCAGCAAGGCCAACCCGGCCCTGCTCGAGCCGGTCATGAAGGTCGAGATCGTCACGCCGGAGGATTACCTCGGCGACGTGATGGGCGACGTGAGCCGTCGTCGCGGCATCCTGCAGGGCAGCGACGATTCGCCGGCCGGCAAGGTCATCAACGCGATGGTCCCGCTGGGCGAGATGTTCGGTTACGCGACCACCCTGCGCTCCATGTCGCAGGGCCGCGCGACCTACACGATGGAGTTCGACCACTACGCCGAAGCTCCGAACAACATCGCCGAAGCGGTCATCAAGAAGGCCTGATCCAGGCCCTCCGACCAACCGAATCCAACAGAATCAGACATAGAGGTAAGCAGTCATGGCAAAGGGCAAGTTCGAGCGCACCAAGCCTCACGTGAACGTGGGCACGATCGGTCACGTTGACCACGGCAAGACGACGCTGACGGCGGCGCTGACGAAGATTGGCGCAGAGCGTTTCGGTGGTGAGTTCAAGGCTTACGACCAGATCGACGCGGCTCCGGAAGAGAAGGCTCGCGGCATCACGATTTCGACGGCTCACGTGGAATACGAGTCGCCGAACCGCCACTACGCGCACGTTGACTGCCCGGGCCACGCGGACTACGTGAAGAACATGATCACGGGTGCGGCGCAGATGGACGGCGCGATCCTGGTGTGCTCGGCCGCTGACGGCCCGATGCCGCAGACGCGCGAGCACATCCTGCTGTCGCGCCAGGTCGGCGTGCCGTACATCGTGGTCTTCCTGAACAAGGCGGACATGGTGGACGACGCCGAGCTTCTCGACCTGGTCGAGATGGAAGTTCGCGAGCTGCTGTCGAAGTACGACTTCCCGGGCGACGACACGCCGATCATCAAGGGCTCGGCTCGTCTGGCGCTGGAAGGCGACCAGTCGGAGATCGGCGTCCCGGCGATCCTGAAGCTGGTCGAGGCGCTGGACACGTTCATCCCGGAGCCGCAGCGTGACGTTGATCGTCCGTTCCTGATGCCGGTGGAAGACGTGTTCTCGATCTCGGGTCGCGGCACGGTGGTGACGGGCCGCATCGAGCGCGGCATCATCAAGGTCGGCGAGGAAATCGAGATCGTCGGCATCCGCGACACGCAGAAGACGACGGTCACGGGCATCGAGATGTTCCGCAAGCTTCTGGACCAGGGCCAGGCGGGCGACAACGCGGGCCTGCTGCTGCGCGGCACGAAGCGTGACGACGTGGAGCGCGGTCAGGTCCTGGCGAAGCCGGGCTCGATCAAGCCGCACACGACGTTCGAGTCGGAAGTGTATGTGCTGTCGAAGGAAGAGGGCGGTCGTCATACGCCGTTCTTCAAGGGCTACCGCCCGCAGTTCTACTTCCGCACGACGGACGTCACGGGTTCCATCGAACTGCCGGAAGGCGTCGAGATGGTGATGCCGGGCGACAACATCAAGATGGTGGTGACGCTGATCGCCCCGGTCGCGATGGACGAAGGCCTGCGCTTCGCGATCCGCGAAGGCGGCCGTACCGTCGGCGCCGGCGTCGTGGCCAAGATCATCAAGTAAACTCGCGCGAACCGCGCCGTCCCGGCGCTGTTTCCGCACGGGATGGCGGGCCGCTCCACGGTCCGCCATTGCCGTTTTGAGGTCAATCGCTTCAACAACGTACGCCAGTAGCTCAATTGGCAGAGCAGCGGTCTCCAAAACCGCAGGTTGGGGGTTCGAGTCCCTCCTGGCGTGCCACCAACGAGGTCGTCGTTCCCCCGGGGCGCGGCCGGGATGCGCATGAACACCAAGGTCGAATCGACGAGCTCCGCGGTGAACCCGCTGGATCTGGCCAAGTACGCGGCGGCGATCCTGCTGCTCGCCGGCGGCATCGCCGGCTGGTACCTGTTGTCCTTGCCGACGCCCGTCCGCGTGCTGTTCGTGATTCTCGCGGTCATTGCCGCGGGTGCGGTCGCCGCGTTCACGGCCAAGGGTCGCGAGGCGCAGGAGTTCGTCAAGGAGTCGCTGTTCGAGCTCCGCAAGGTCGTGTGGCCAAGCACCGATGAGTCGATCCGAACGACGATCGTGATCCTTATCGTGGTGGTCATCGTCAGCCTGGTCCTTGCCGGTTTCGATTACGTCATTTCGCAGGGCGTGCGTGCGCTCCTCGAGCAGAACGGAGGTGCGGCATGAGCAAGCGCTGGTACGTGGTCCACGCCTACTCGGGCTTCGAGAACCAAGTGGCGAAGGCCCTCGAGACGCGCATCGCGCGCTTCGAGATGCAGGAAAAGTTCGGCCAGGTGCTGGTCCCGACGGAGGAAGTCGTCGAGATGCGTGCGGGCCAGAAGCGCAAGTCGGAGCGGAAGTTCTTCCCCGGCTACGTGCTGGTGCAGATCGAGACCACCGACGAGGCTGGGATCCCGCGCATCGACAACGAGAGCTGGCACCTGATCAAGGAAACCCCGAAGGTCATGGGCTTCATCGGCGGCACCGCCGAGCGCCCGCTGCCCATCAAGGACAGCGAAGCGGATGCCATTCTCGCCCGCGTGCAGGAAGGCGTCGACAAGCCGAAGCCGAAGGTGCTGTTCGCGCCGGGCGAGATGGTCCGCGTCGTCGACGGCCCGTTCAATGATTTCAACGGCACGGTCGAGGAAGTCAACTACGAGCGCAGCCGCCTGCGCGTTGCAGTGATGATCTTCGGCCGCTCGACCCCGGTCGAGCTCGAGTTCGGCCAGGTCGAGAAGGCCTGAGTCCAGTCCGGGCCGCGGCCCCGATTCGCCAGGGCTTCGGCCCCACCTCGCGGCAGGGCATCCGGCAGTGCCGGGCGTACGCCGCGTCGTTGTTCAGGAAGATTCCGTCCACGTCGGGTAAGCTTGTGGGCTTCCCTTTGGGGTCGCGTGAAGCCAGGGCACGTCAGTCCCTGGAAACGATGGGGAGGCTGCATCGCGCAGCCGCATGAACCCGGAGAGCAGTCATGGCAAAGAAGGTTGTTGGTTACATCAAGCTGCAGGTGAAGGCCGGTCAGGCCAATCCCTCGCCGCCGGTCGGTCCTGCGCTGGGTCAGCGCGGCCTGAATATCATGGAGTTCTGCAAGGCGTTCAACGCCGCGACCTCCAAGCTCGAGCCGGGTCTGCCGACGCCGGTCATCATCACGGCCTACTCGGACCGGACCTTCTCCTTCATCACCAAGAGCACGCCGGCTTC
>JAIXTZ010000353.1 GCA_027483745.1 Lysobacteraceae bacterium | reverse complement strand
GTCGGGTGCACGTCGCGCACTTCGAAGCCGGCGCGTTCGCGGGTCAGGCCGCCCGGGCCGAGGGCCGACACGCGACGCTTGTGCGTGACTTCCGACAGCGGGTTGTTCTGGTCCATGAACTGCGACAGCTGCGAGGAGCCGAAGAACTCCTTGATCGCGGCGGCCACCGGCTTGGCGTTGATCAGCTCCTGCGGGGTCAGGCCTTCCGACTCGGCCAGCGACAGGCGCTCCTTGACGGCGCGCTCGACGCGGACGAGGCCGACGCGGAACACGTTCTCGGCCATCTCACCGACCGAACGCACGCGACGGTTGCCGAGGTGGTCGATGTCGTCGACGACGCCGCGGCCGTTGCGGATCTCACACAGCGTGCGGATGACGTCGAGGATGTCCGACGTCTGGCCGTTGGTGGCCAACAGGCGCTTGGCCTCCTCGCCGTTCTGCGCGGAGAAGTACTTGCTGTCGAACAGCACCGACTCGCCCGTCACTTCCTTGCGGCCGACGCGGCGGTTGAACTTCATGCGACCGACGCCCGAGAGGTCGTAGCGCTCGAAGGTGAAGAACAGGTTGTGGAACAGGTTCTGCGCGGCGTCCTTGGTGGGCGGCTCGCCCGGACGCATCATGCGGTAGATCTCGACCAGCGCTTCCAGCTGGGTGCGGGTGCTGTCGCTGCGCAGCGTGTTCGAGATGTACGGACCGCGGTCGAGGTCATTGACCCACAGCGTGCCGAAGGAGGCGACGCCAGCCTTGCGGAACTTGGCCAGCAGGGCGTCGTCGATCTCGTCGTTCGCCGCGGACAGCAACTCGCCGGTCTTCGGATCGGCGACGTCGTGCGCGAGGATGCGGCCGACCAGGTAGTCGTCCGGCACTTCCAGCGTGCCGATCTTGGCCTGCTCGAGCTGGCGGACGTGGCGCGCCGTGATGCGCTTGCCGGCCTCGACGAGCACGTTGCCGTTGGCAACGAGGTCGAAGTTCAGCGTCTCGCCCTTCAGGCGCTCGGCGACCAGCGACAACTCGGCGCCTTCCTTCGGCAGCAGCGCGAAGGTGTTGATTTCGAAGAACTGCTGCAGCATTTCTTCGTTGCTGTAGCCCAGCGCGCGCAGCAGGACGGTCACCGGCAGCTTGCGGCGACGGTCGATGCGGGCGTAGACCATGTCCTTCGGGTCGAACTCGAAGTCGAGCCACGAACCACGGTAGGGGATGATGCGGGCGCTGTAGAGCAGCTTGCCCGAGCTGTGCGTCTTGCCGCGGTCGTGGTCGAAGAACACGCCCGGCGAACGGTGCAGCTGCGAAACGATGACGCGCTCGGTGCCGTTGACGATGAAGGTGCCGTTCTCGGTCATCAGGGGCATCTCGCCCATGTAGACCTCCTGCTCCTTCACGTACTTCACGGCCTTGGTCGACGACTCGCGGTCGTAGATCACCAGGCGGACGGTCACGCGCAGCGGCGCGCCGTAGGTGAGGCCACGGTTGTGGCACTCGCGGACGTCGAACGGCGGCTCGCCGAGACGGTAGCTGACGTACTCGAGGGCGGCATTGCCCGAGTAGCTCGAGATCGGGAAGACCGACTTGAGGGCGGCGTGGAGGCCCTGCTCGGCGCGCTTGCCGGCGGGGGCGCCCTCCTGCAGGAACTCACGGTAGGAATCCATCTGGATGGCAAGCAGGTAGGGCACGTCGAGGACGGCGCGGCGCTTGCCGAAATCCTTGCGGATGCGCTTCTTTTCGGTGAACGAGTACGTCATGGGGACCTTCAGGCTCGGTGAGCTGTGGGGGTCAAGTGGCCAGTGGGAAGCCGCTGGTATTGCCGGCACCAGCACGCCTTCTGCTGCTGCTTCTCACTGTCCACTCGGTGCATGGAGCGGTTGTCGCGGCGGATTCAGGCCGCCAAGGCGAACGAACGCCCTGAAACGGCCAAAGGCCGGGGGCTTTCGCCCCCAGCCTTGGTGGTGTCGCCGGCGATGACGCGGCGACCCAAGTGACGCTTACTTGAGCTCGACGGTGGCGCCGGCGGCCTCGAGGTCCTTCTTGAACTTCGCGGCGTCGTCCTTCGACACACCTTCCTTGACGTTCTGCGGGGCACCTTCGACGAGGTCCTTCGCTTCCTTCAGGCCCAGGCCGGTGATGGCGCGGACGGCCTTGATGACTTCGACCTTCTTCTCGCCGGCGGCCTTCAGGACGACGGTGAACTCGGTCTGCTCTTCCACCGGAGCGGCGGCGGCGGCCGGGCCGGCGGCCATCATGACCGGGGCGGCGGCGGAGACGCCGAACTTCTCTTCCATCGCCTTGACGAGGTCCATGATTTCCATCAGGGACTTGGTGGCGATCGCTTCGATGATCTGATCGTTGGACAGGGACATGTTGTTTACCTCTGGAAAGTTGCTAATGCAGTCGGGGTCGCGGGGCGGTCAGGCCGTGGCTTCCTGCTTCTCGGCAATCGCCTTGAACGCGCGGGCCACACGGGTGGCCGGCTCGACGAGCGTGCTGAGGAACATGGACAGGGCTTGATCGCGCGTCGGCAGCGAGGCGAGGACTTCGAGGTGGGCGGCCGGATAGGCCTTGCCACCGATCGAGACGACCTTTGCCTTCAGCTTGTCGTTGCCCTTGGCGAACTCCTTGATCAGGCGACCGGCAGAGCCGGGCTCCTCGGTCGAGAACGCGTAAAGCAGCGGGCCGGTGAGCTGGTCCTGGGTGCACTCGAACTCGGTGCCCGCGACAGCGCGCGAAGCCAACGTGTTCTTGACGACCTTCAGGTAGACACCGGTCTCGCGAGCCTTCTTGCGCATCGCCGTCATCTGGGAGACGGTGACGCCAGCGTACTCGGCAGCGACCAGGGAGTGGGCCGTGGCAGCAACCGCCGCGACTTCCGCGACGACTTCATGCTTCTGGGACAGATTGAGAGCCATTGCACTCCTCCTAACTTCAATCCACCACCTGCTCCAGCAGGCGGTGGCACCTTGGGCGGCGGCTTCCATGCACGCCGGGACGCGTGGGCGTCCGTGGTGGCCTCTCCAGAGAATCCTGAAGAAGGTGCACCATCTGCGCAGGACAGGCCTTGCGGCCGGATTAAGCGGGCCCGCTTGGGTCGACGGCGATTCCGTGCCTTTCGTGCATCCCTGCCCGACGTCGATCCGCGCTGACCGCACCTGCGGTCTTAGATGGCCCCCGCGGGATGCGGGCGCCTTCTAAATTGCGCCGCCGCGAGCCCGAGGGCCGCGGCGGACTTGAATGTGTTACTTCGCGAGCGACAGGCTGGCCTGGTCGATCGCAACGCCGACGCCCATCGTCGAGCTCAGCGAAATCTTCTGCAGGTACTGGCCCTTGGCCGTGGCCGGCTTGGCCTTGACCAGGTCGGCGAGCAGCGCGTGCAGGTTCTGCGACAGCGCGTCGGCCGAGAAGCTGGCCTTGCCGATGGTGCAGTGGATGATGCCGGCCTTGTCGGTGCGGTAACGGACCTGGCCCGACTTGGCGTTCTTCACGGCTTCAGCCGGATTGGCCGAGACCGTGCCGACCTTCGGGTTCGGCATCAGGCCGCGCGGGCCGAGGACCTGACCCAGCTTGCCGACGACGCGCATGGCGTCCGGCGTGGCGATGACGACGCCATAGTTGAGGTCGCCAGCCAGCATCTTGTCGGCGAGGTCGTCCATGCCCACGGCTTCCGCGCCGGCGGCCAGGGCTTCGTCAGCCTTGGCGCCCGGGGGGCAGAAGACGGCGACACGAACGGTCTTGCCGGTGCCGGCGGGCAGCACGGTCGAGCCGCGCACCTGCTGGTCCGACTTCTTGGCATCGACGCCGAGACGCACGGCGACGTCCACCGACTCGACGAACTTCGTCTTGGTGTTCTTCGTGATGATGTCCAGCGCGTCGTTCAGCGCGTAGGTCTTACCCGGGACGACGAGGGCCGACAGGGCCTTGTAACGCTTCGAAATCTTTGCCATGGCTTAACCCTCCACCACCAGACCCATGGAACGGGCCGAGCCCGCAATCGTGCGCACCGCGGCGTCGAGGGAAGCGGCCGTCAGGTCGGCTTCCTTCTGCTTCACGATGGCTTCCAGCTGGGCGCGGGTGACCTTGCCCACCTTCTCGGTGTTCGGACGCTTCGAGCCCGAAGCGATGCCGACGGCCTTCTTCAGCAGCACCGAAGCCGGCGTGCTCTTGGTGATGAAGGTGAAGGTACGGTCCGAGTAGGCCGTGATGATGACCGGCGTCGGCAGACCCGGCTCGAGCTTGGAGGTCGCGGCGTTGAACGCCTTGCAGAACTCCATGATGTTCAGGCCGCGCTGACCCAGCGCCGGACCGACGGGCGGCGAGGGGTTGGCCTGACCGGCCTTCACCTGCAGCTTGATGTAACCAACAACCTTCTTTGCCATGACTGCTCTCCGGGTGCATGCGGCTGCGCAACGCAGCCTCCCCATCGTTTCCAGGGAATGACGTGCCCTGGCTTCACGCGACCCCGAAGGGAAGCCCGCAAGCTTACCCCAGGAGGACGGAACCTTCCTGAACGACGGCACGGCGGGCCTCCGGCCTTGCCGGAAACCCTGCCGCGACGTGGGGCCGAAGCCCTGGCGATCCCGGGCCCAGGGCCCGGGGCTTGGCTCAGGCCTTTTCGACCTGGCCGAATTCGAGCTCGACCGGGGTCGAGCGGCCGAAGATCATCACCGCGACGCGCAGGCGGCTGCGCTCGTAGTTGACCTCTTCGACGGTGCCGTTGAAATCGTTGAACGGACCATCCACGACGCGAACCATCTCGCCCGGCGCGAAAAGCACCTTGGGCTTCGGCTTGTCGACGCCTTCCTGCACACGGGCGAGGATGGCATCGGCTTCGCTGTCGCGGATCGGCAGCGGGCGTTCGGCCGTGCCGCCGATGAAGCCCATGACCTTCGGGGTTTCCTTGATCAGGTGCCAGCTCTCGTTGTCGATGCGCGGGATGCCCGCCTCGTCGGTGGTCTCGATCTGCACCAGCACGTAGCCGGGGAAGAACTTCCGCTCCGACTTGCGCTTCTGCCCAGCGCGCATCTCGACGACCTCTTCGGTCGGGACGAGCACCTGGCCGAACCGGTCCTGCATCTCGAAGCGCGCGATGCGCGTCTCGAGGGCCTTGGCGACCTGGTTCTCGAAACCCGAATAGGCGTGGACCACGTACCAGCGCTTGCTCATGCCGCACCTCCGTTCTGCTCGAGGAGCGCACGCACGCCCTGCGAAATGACGTAATCGAAGCCGGCGAGGACCAGGCTGACGATGACCACCACGATGAGGATCACGACCGTCGTGCGGATCGACTCATCGGTGCTGGGCCACACCACCTTGCGGAGCTCGAACAGCGACTCCTTGACGAACTCCTGCGCCTCGCGGCCCTTGGCGGTGAACGCGGCGACCGCACCCGAG
>JAIXTZ010000033.1 GCA_027483745.1 Lysobacteraceae bacterium | reverse complement strand
GCCGAGCTTCTTGATCATCCCCGCCCGCAGCATCAGCTGGTGGCTGATGACTTCGGCGTCGGCGGGGGTTTCCTTGGTGGTGCTGAGGTGGAACTGCGAAAGGCGCATGCGGGCTCGGTCGGAAGACACAAAGCCCGCATTCTAGCCGGCGCTCACGGCGAAGCGTGGCCCCAGAGGGCGGGTCGCTCCGCCATGCCGCGCGGCGATCAGGCGCCGGCGGCGCAGTAGGCGCGGACGGCCTGTTCGGCGAGGCGCTTCTGCTCCGCGCGCTGGGTCGCGTCGACCGGCTCCGGCGTGCCGTCCCCGTCGCGGTCCATTTCCAGCGGCACGTCGGAATTCAGCTGGTCCAGCGCCAGCCGGGCGCGTTCACAGGCCACGCGGTCGTCGGGGCGCTGCGGGCCCGCCGGCTCGGGCGCCTTGGTTGCTTCGCTGCCCACCGCCTGGTCGCGGACGCCGCGGGTTTCGTACTTCACGCCCTCGGGCGGCGTCTGGGCGTAATGCCGCACGCCGTTGCCATCCACCCAAGTGTAGACGGGGTCCTGGGCATGCAGCGCAGGGGTGGCGGCGAGAAGGGCGACGGTGATGAGGCCGGCAAGCAAACGCATGGGGACCGCTCCAACGGGACTGCCCGCATGGTAGCGCCATCCGGGCGGATGGGGCAGGGCGACCGGTCCAGCGGCTACACTCTTCCGATGGATCCCACGCCCGACGACCTTTCGCACGCCGCCCCGCCGCGACCCCGCAGCCGCCACATCTACCTGCTGCCCAACCTGCTGACCACGGCGAACATGTTCGCCGGGTTCTACGCCATCCTGGCAGCGGCGAACGGGCGCTTCGAGGCGGCCTGTTTCGCCGTCATCGTCGCCGGCGTGTTCGACGGGCTGGACGGCCGGGTGGCGCGCATGACCGGCACCACCAGCGAATTCGGCGTTCAGTACGACTCCCTGTCGGACCTGCTGAGCTTCGGCATGGCGCCGGCGCTGGTGATGTACCACTGGGCGTTGGCCCAGCTCGCGTTGGACGGCGACGTCTGGGGCAAGGTCGGCTGGGCGGCGGCGTTCCTCTACGTCGCCTGCGCCGCGCTCCGCCTGGCCCGGTTCAACGTATCGGCCGGCAGCGCGGACAAGCGCTGGTTCATCGGCTTGGCCAGCCCGGCGTCGGCGGGCGCGATGATCAGCGTGGTCTGGTGCTTCACCGAACTCGGTTGGACCGGCGACGACATGCGTTGGGTGGCCCTCGCCGTCACCACGGTCTGCGCGCTTCTGATGGTGAGCCGGATCCGCTTCTTCAGCTTCAAGGGCTGGCCCGGCGACCGGGTGCCGTTCTGGTTCATGGTGCTGGTGGTCGCCGTGCTGGTGGCCCTGCTCATCGATGCCCCGAAGGTCATCTTCGCTGTGGCGGCCGTCTACCTCCTGAGCGGCCCGATCGGCTGGCTGCTGCAGCGCCGCCGGCCGGGAGCAGCCTCGGCGTGAACTGGTCCCCGCTGCAGCGCCGCGCGTTGGAGGCACTGGGCCATGCGCCGGTGCAGCGGAGGACGGTGGTGGCCCCGGGAGCCGCGGCGCCTCTGGCCGCTCTGGCCTTGCCGCCGAAACTGCGGGGTGGCCTGGAGCGCTGGGTCGGCGCCCTCTGGAGCGAATGGCCGGCGCCAGCAGGGCGCCCCGCGGATGCCGCCTTCAAGCGGGCCCTGTGGCGGCGCGTGCGCGACTGGCGGCGCGGAGGCTGAGGCGTGTCGGCGCAGCTGGCGCAGGCGGTCCAGTTCAGGCCGATGCGGCAGGCCGACGTTCCCGCGGTCGCGGCGATGGAGCAGCGCGCCTACGCATTCCCTTGGACGCCGGGCATCTTCCGCGACTGCTTGGGTGCCGGTTACGCCTGCTGGGTCGCGGAATCGGTGGAGGGCCTGCTGGGCTATGGCGTGCTCAGCGTTGGCGCCGATGAAGCGCATCTGCTGAACCTCTGCGTCGATCCGGCGTGGCAAGGCCACGGCCTTGGCCGTCGATTGTTGAAGCGCATGGTCGACCTCGCGCGCTGGCACATGGCTGATCGCGTGTTCCTCGAGGTCCGGCCGTCGAACCCGAATGCGATCGCGCTGTACGCCAGCGAGGGCTTCCTGCGGATCGGCCAGCGCCCAAGGTACTACCCCGCGAAAGACGGGCGCGAGGACGCCATCGTCATGGCCTTGGAACTGGTGGCGCCGGGTCCGGCACCGGCGGCCTGAGTCAGGCCCAGACTTGGGTCGCGACCGCGGCGAAGTGCAGCGCGCTGCCCGCCAGCACGAAGCCGTGCCAGATCGTGTGCGTGTATCGGATCCGGCGGCTCATGTAGAACAGGGTGCCCAGCGTGTAGGCGACGCCGCCGGAGAAGATCCAGACCAGCGCCCAGGTGCTCAGCTGCTCGGTCATGGGCTTGATCGCGACGACGGCCAGCCAGCCCATGGCGATGTAGATGAGCGTCGACAGCAGCTTGAAGCGGCCGCGCGTCAGCAGCTTGAACACGACGCCGCCGACCGCCAGCGTCCAGATGGCGCCGAACAGCCACCAGCCGCCGTGCTCGCGCAGGCCGACCAGCGAGATGGGCGTGTAGGTACCGGCGATCAGCAGGTAGATCGCGCAGTGGTCGAGCATCTTCAGCCGCGCCTTCAGCGCGGTCTTGAACGGCGCGGCGTGGTAGCACGCGGAGGCCGTGTAGAGCAGGACCAGCGTGACGCTGAAAACGATCGCGCTGGCGAGCTGCCAGCCGTCGCCCCAGAGAGCGGCCAGGGTGATGAGTACGATGCTGCCCACTGCGCCGAGGACGGCCCCGGCACCGTGGGTGATGGCGCTCCAGCGCTCGTCGCGCAGGGCGTGGGCCAGGCCGTGGAGGCTGAGGTCGGTCATGGCGCGCACCCTGCCCGAAAGCCTTCGAGCCCGCCAGTGTTCCGGCGAGGAAGGGCGGTCCTGATTCAGGGAAGCTGCGGGATCAGTTCGCGGATGTAGTTGATGCGCCATTGGGTCTGCGGGTCCGTGCTCGCCAGATCGATCGCGGCGAGATAGGCCTCGGCCGTCGCCTTCGCGCGCGGATCGTCGACGACGGCGTAAGCGTCGGCCAGCACGTAGAGCAGGTTCGTGTCCCCGGGCTTGCGCGCGAGGGCGGCCTCCAGCACGGGGACGGCCTCGGCGGATTGACCCAGTGTCCAGACCTGCAGTTCGGCGAGGGCGAGCGAGGCGTAGTAGTACCCCGGCTCGAGCGCCAGGGCCTCGCGATAGCGCTGCGCCGCAAGCTCGAGATCGCCGTTCGCCGCTGCGAGGGCCCCGCGCTCGGAAACGACGTGGACGTTGCCGGGGGCGAGCTGGAAGGCCGCTTCGAGGTCGGCGCCCGCGAGATCGTTCCTGCCGATGGCCCCCCAACTGCGCGCACGCCGCATCAGGATTTTCGGGCTTGGCCCGTGGAGCCGGAGCTGCAGCGTCCGGAATTCGCCGCCGAGCAGCTCATCACCCATGAGGAACGCGGAATCCGCAGCGTGCACGAGGTTGTCGTCGTCCAGACCGGTCCTGAACGCCGCCATCCAGAGCGGGAGCGCGGCATCGTCGTTCTGTGCGCTGCGTTCGTAGAAGGCCCGCGTCATCGTTTCGCCGGTGCGCAGGAAGCCGACCACCGGGTCGGTCTTGCCCCGTGCGTCGGACGCCTGGGCAACAAGGCGGGCGTCATCGAGCGAGCCGCCCCAAGCCGGTGCGGCGGCGCGCAGCGCTTGCTGGCGCAGCACATAGCTGCCCGGATGGTGTCGAAGCGCGGCGTCGAGGACGTCGAACGCCTCGGCGTTGCCGCTCTGCCGCGTCAAGGCCTCCATCAGCACGCGGGGGGCCATCGGATAGGTGGGTTCCAGCGCAACGGCCCGTCGAGCCAGCGCGGTCATGCGCGCCAGAACGACCGACGCGCGTTCCAGTTGCTCGGACGGCGTGTCGCGGACGAGCTCTTCGCCGCGCACGTCCCACCATTCGACCCGAAGGGATTCGGCCAGGGCGAGGTGTGCGGCCGCATCCTCGGGGAAGGCGGCCAGCCAGGCCTCCGCCATGGCGCGGGTCTCCTCGCCCTCCCAATAGAAGTTCTGGAAATCCCAGATCAGGGCGTCGGCATGGATCTCGCCTCGGGCATGGGCCTGCCGTCGCTCCGCGAACAGGCGATGCAGGCCGGCGGCGCCATCCTTCTTCCAGGCGCGTTCGACCTCCCAGCGCTGCAGCGTCCGCGTGTGGAGGTGGCGGCACAGCGCCGCGAAATCCTCCTGCGACCAGGTCGCGAACCAAGGCACCGGGTGGGCCTCGCATTTGGCGAGGTCGTCCGCTTCTTCATCCGCGATGAGCAGGGCGGCGATGCGTTGCTCGGGAGAGGGCGGATCCGGGAGGACGGGCGGTTCGGCCGTACAGCCCGCGAAGGCGAATGCCGTGGCGAGGAGGGTGAGTGCCGATCCTTGGCGCATCCTCATGGTCAGAGCCGCCCGCGGTTGGCCTTGAGGCCGTCGAGCATGGTCGTCCACTCGGCGAGGCGCTTGCGCTCCTGCTCGACGACCGCGGCCGGCGCGTTGGCCACGAAGGTCTCCGAGCCGAGCTTGGCGTTGCACTTGGCGATCTCGCCCTCGACGCGCTTGATCTCCTTGTCGAGGCGGGCGCGTTCGGCGTCGAGGTCGACGAGGCCGGCCAGCGGCACCAGCAGGGTGAGCTCGCCCAGCACCGCGGCCGCGGCGGCCGGCGGTTCGCCCTGCACCCAGTCGATCGACTCGAGCTTGGCGAGGAACTTCAGGCCACCGGCGTGGCGCTCGATCTGCGCCGCGTCGCCCTTGCCGGCGAGCAGCAGGGGCACGGCCTTGCCCGGCGGCACGCCGAGCTGGCTGCGCACCGAGCGCAGCGCGGTGATCGCGGCCTTCAGCCATTCGATGTCGGCGGCGGCGCGGGCGTCGGTGAGTGCGGCATCGAACTGCGGATAGGCCTGCACGCTGATCGAACCGCCAGCCAGACCGAGCTTCGGCGCGACGTGCGACCAG
>JAIXTZ010000240.1 GCA_027483745.1 Lysobacteraceae bacterium | reverse complement strand
TCGATGACGGCCCGGGTGAAGGCGTCGTTGTCGTCGCCGGCCACCATGTGCGTGGCTTCCGGCAGGTGGACGTGCTGGGCGTGCGGCACGAGATCGAGGAAGTGCGCGACCGTCTCCTTCGACACGAGGTCGCTGCGGCCGCCGCTCACCAGCAGCACCGGCACGTCGATACCGCGGGCGGCGTCGGCGAGTTCGTCTTGGTGCTTGGCGGAGTCGGCGAGGTCGTGCAGCAGGCGCGGGTCCCAATGCCAGCGCAGGCGGCCGTCCTCGCCGCGCACCAGCAGGTGGGCGAGATCGGCGGGCGATTTGCGCTCGCGACGGTGCGGCAGGTACGCGGCGATCTCGTTCGCCGCGTGCTCGTGGCTGTCGAAGCCGTCCGGATGCGCGCCCATGAAGGCGAGGATGCGCTGCATTCCGGCGATTTCCCACTTCGGCGTGACGTCGACCAGCACCAGACCGGCGAACCCGGCGCCGCGCGACTGCGCGGCCAGACCGACGAGGCCGCCCATCGAGGCGCCGACCAGCACCGGGGGCCGCGCCAGCGTCGCGCGCACGGCAAGGGCATCATCGATGAACTGCTCCACCGCATAAGGCTGGCCACGCGGATTGCGCCCGGACTGTCCATGGCCGCGGAGGTCGTAGGCCGCACTGGCGATGCCGGCACGGCCCAGCGCCAGCATCGACCGCGTCCATGCTTGGCGCGTCTGGCCGAAGCCGTGGCCGAACAGCACGCCGATGTCCGCACCCAGTGGGCCGGCTGCGCTCGCCGCCAGCGACACGCCGCCAGAGCCCGTCCACTCGAACGAGGCCAGGGAAGCGGGCAGGGGCGAAGCGGTAACCATACGGGCGAGTATGGGTGGCGCTTTTCGCGCTTGTCAATACGTATGCGTATGGTGAAAGTGAGGCCGACACATTATTGTGTCGGCTCCATTGCCGTGTACGCCGTCCGCCCGCTGCCCATGCCCGCCGCCGCCAAGACCGAACGACCGATGCGCCTCTCCGCCGAAGACTGGGCCAATGCGGCCCTCGACGTCATCGCGGACGATGGGGTCGTTGCCGTCGCCGTCGAGCCGCTGGCCCGTCGCCTCGGCGTCACGAAGGGCAGCTTCTATTGGCATTTCCCGTCGCGCGAAGCGTTGCTCGCAGCCGCGCTGGAGCGCTGGGAGGCCATGGAGCAAGAGACGGTCTTCGGCAAGCTCGACGCCTTTCCCGAGCCGCGCGAGCGACTCAAGGCGCTGTTTCAGCTCGTTGCGCACGAGTTGAAGCCGCACAAGATCTACAGCGAGCTGTTGAAGGCACTCGACCATCCGGTCGTGCAGCCGGTGCTCGCGCGCGTGTCGCAGCGGCGCATGGACTACCTCGCCGCCAGCTTCCGCCAGGCCGGCATGCCGCGCATCGAGGCCATCAACCGCGCGCGGCTCACCTACGCAGCCTACGTGGGCTTCCTGCAGCTGTCCTTGCAGCTCGGCCAGCCGCGCCTGCACCACGACGAGTTCGAGGCCTACGTCACCCACGTGATGGATGCGCTGATTCCGTGACCCTGCGCGTCCAGCTCGTCGAAGCCCTGAAGCGCGTGCTCAAGGCGCAGGGTTTGACCTATGCGAACCTCGCCGAGCGCATCGGCATGTCCGAAGCCTCGGTGAAGCGGATGTTCTCGGAGCAGTCGATCCGCCTCGAGCGGCTCGAACAGATCTGCGAGGCGCTCGACATGGGTCTGGCCGAGCTCGCTGCGGAAGCCGAGCAGCGTCGTCCGGCGCTGGCCGAGCTATCGGAGGCGCAGGAGCAGGCACTGGTCGATGATCCGCTGCTGATGCTGGCGCTCTACCTCGCGGTCAACCGCTGGACCCAGGAGGAGGTGCTGGCGAACTACCAGATCAGCCTGCCCGAGTGGACGGGGCGCTTGGTGAAGCTCGATCGCCTGGGCATCATCGAGCTGTTGGCCGGCAACCGCGCACGGGTGCTCACCGCCCGCAACTTCCGCTGGCGCACCGATGGCCCGATGCAGCGCTTCTTCCAGCAGCGCTTGCTGCCCGAGTTCTTCAAGAGCCGCTTCGCCGGTGGCGAGGAGACGCTGCTGCTGCTCTCCGGCATGGTCTCGCGCCGATCCGCCGCGACCATCCGCGAAAAACTCCGGGAGGCGGCCAGCCAGTTCGATCTCATGCTGGCGCAAGACGCCCACCTGCCGGCCACGGAGCGGGTGGGGGTCAGTCTTGTGCTGGCTCAGCGGCCTTGGAGCCTTGGCCTGTTCGATCCGCTGCGTAAGGCGTCGGCGGAGCCGGCCTCGAAGCGATAGAATACGTATGCATTGAGGCGGGTCCCGGTCGCTGGCCGGTGGCAAGCGTCACGGGAGCGGTCCCGGCCTCCGACGTTTTTCCCTTCCGGAGTTCCCCGATGAGCAGCAGCTCGCCGAGCCGCCTTGCGGCCCTCAATGACTGGGTTGCGTCTGTCGCTGCCCTCACGACGCCCGACCGCATCCACTGGTGCGACGGATCGGAGGCCGAGGACGGCGCGCTCAAGTCCGCGATGCTTGCCGATGGCACGCTGCATGCCCTGAATCCGGACACGCACCCGGGCTGCACCTTGCACCGCTCGCACCCCGGCGACGTGGCCCGCGTCGAGCACCTGACCTTCGTCTGCACCTCCGACAAGGACGACGCCGGCCCGAACAACCACTGGATGTCGCCCGCCGACGGCCACGCGAAGATGGACGCGCTGTTCGCCGGCTGCATGAAGGGCCGGACGCTGTACGTCATTCCCTACTGCATGGGCCCGATCGACTCGCCGCTGTCGCGCTG
>JAIXTZ010000146.1 GCA_027483745.1 Lysobacteraceae bacterium | reverse complement strand
TCGCGCTTGCTGATCTCGAAGATGCGGCCGAGGTTGTAGTAGATCGTCCGCATCATGCGCATGGCGCGCTCGCGGTTGTAGCCGTCGATCTCGAGCGAGACGTTCATCAGGCCGCCGGCGTTCACCGCGTAGTCCGGTGCGTAGAGGATGCCGCGGTTCGCCACTTCCATGCCGATCTCGTCGTTCGCCAGCTGGTTGTTGGCGGCGCCGCAGATGATCTTGCACTTCAGGCGCGGCAGGGTCGCCGCGTTCACCGTGCCGCCGAGGGCGGTCGGCGAATAGACGTCGGCGTCCACGTCATAGATCTCGTCGAGGGCCACGGCCTCGCAGCCGAACTCGTCGACGGCGCGCTGCACGGCGTCCTTGTTGATGTCCGTGACGAACACCTTGGCGCCCTTCTCGCGCAGCAGCTTCACGAACTCCATGCCCACGTGGCCCACGCCCTGCACGGCGTAGCTGTACTTGCCCACGTCCTCGTTGCCGAACTTCACGTTCAGCGCGGCCATCAGGCCCTGCACGGTGCCGTAGGCGGTGAACGGCGAGGGGTCGCCCGAGCCGCCGTGCACCTGGTGCACGCCGGTGACGAATTCCGTCTCGCGGAACACGTATTCCATGTCGTTGACGTCGATGCCGACGTCCTCGGCCGTGATGTAGCGGCCGTTGAGCGAGTTCACGAAGCGGCCGAAGGCGCGGAAGAGGGCCTCCGACTTGTCCTTGTTCGGGTCGCCGATGATGACGGCCTTGCCGCCGCCGAGGTTCAGGCCGGACACCGCCGCCTTGTAGGTCATGCCGCGCGAGAGGCGCAGCACGTCGTTCACCGCATCCTGCTCCGTGGCGTAGGGCCACATGCGCGTACCGCCGAGGGCCGGGCCCAGCACGGTGTTGTGGATGGCGATGATGGCCTTCAGGCCGGCATCCGGGTTGTGGCAGAACACCACTTCCTCATGGCCGGTCTTGGCGAGGGTTTCGAAGATCATTGCGGGGCTCCGGGTGGGATCGTTCGCACGCAAGTGCTTGATCCGAAAGCAGGCTGCAGAAAAGGCGAGCCGCCGGGGGACCGGCGGCGGCGCGCATTGTAAAGCAATTGCTCTAAGCGGGCCGGCGGGCTTCACCCGGTGAAGCCGGGCGCTCGGGCCAGACTGCACGGCATGCCGCTCGCCGCCACCCGCCCCAACGCCGTGCCTACCCTTGATGACGAAACGCGGGACGCGCGCTTGGCCGACCTGGTCGCAAGGGTGGCGGGTGGCGACGCCGACGCCCTTGGGGCGCTGTACGACCTCACCCTCGGTGCAGTGCACGCGCTGGCCCTGCGCGTGCTCGGCCAAGCGCAAGACGCGGAGGACGTGGTCGTCGACGTCTACCTGCAGGTCTGGGAGCGGGCAGGCCAGTACGACGTTGCCCGCGGCCCGGCGCTGACTTGGCTGCGCACGCTGGCCTGGAGCCGCGCGCTCGACCACTATCGCCGCCGCCAGCGTGAACATCGGCGCCGCGGCCTGCATCCAGAAGGCGCTGATGACGCGTATGAGGATGCATGGAGTGTGGATGCGATCGCCGAACAGCTCGAACCCCGCCTCGACGCGCTTGCGGCTGCGCACGCCATGCAGGCGCTGACGCCCCCGCAGCGGCAGGTGCTCCAGCTGCTGTTTGGCGACGACCTGAGCCATGCCGAAGCCGCCCAGCGCCTCGGCTGGCCCCTGGGAACCGTCAAGTCGCACGCCCGCCGCGGTCTGGCCGTCCTGCGCGCCGCGCTGGCGCCGAGGGAGGGTGAGTCATGAGCCGTCCGGGTGCTCCCGAAGACCTCCTGCACGCTGCGCTCGCCGGCCTGGTTCCCGACGACCGGCCGCCGCCCGACGTCGCGGGCCGCCTGCGGGCCACGCTGATGGCGCGCCTGCCGCGCGCGCCGCTGGCCGTCACCCGCGCCGAGGACGGTGCCTGGCGCGCCCTGTTGCCCGGGGTTCTGCTGAAGACCCTGCGTGCAGACGGGGGCGAAACCGGCACCCAGACGGCACTTTGGCGGCTCGAACCCGGCGCGGTGATCCCCGGTCATGTGCACGCCGCCGACGAGGAGTGCCTCGTGATCGAAGGCTCGGTGGTGTACGACGACGTCGAGTACCACGCCGGTGACTTCCTGCTGGCGCGTCGGGGCGAGGCGCACAGGCCCTTCCATTCGCCGCGTGGCGCGCTCCTGCTGATCCGCGGCGAGCGCCTGGTCTCGTCACCCGACGCTCACCCCTGAGCCCGCGACCGCTGCATCCGGTGGCCCTTCCCACGGCGTAACTCCTCCAAAGGCCCATTCGGGGCCGGAGGTGCCCATGCTGTCGTTCCGCTCCTTCGCCGGCCGTTTCTCGGCCAGCCTGCTCGCACTGGCCCTGGCCTTGCCGGCCTCCGCATCAGCCGCCGTTCCGTCATCTGCCCCGGCCTCCAGCGTGCGAGACACGTTGCTGGCCCGCGCACTGACGAATCCGGTGCCGGTCTGGCGTCGCGGCGACCTGCTTGTCGAGCGACTGAACCGAGGCCTATACACCTATGGCCCCGACGAACCCGGCGTCAGCGTTTGCGACCTGAACTGCCGCCGCTACTGGCCGCCCGTCTATGCCGAGCCGGGCGCTCGTCCAGTGGGTCCGTTCACGCTCGCCACCGGCCCCGAAGGCCGTGCCATCTGGGCCTGGCAAGGCCAGCCGCTCTATCGCTGGACCGGTGACCGCACTCGCGGATCGGCTCGTGGCGAGGTCGTGGATGAGTGGTTCCTCGTCCGTGTGCCGAAAGACCTGCTGCCGCAGGTGGTCGCGTACTTCCCGATGCCCGCCGTCGCGCCCGCGCCGGCTCGTTGATCCCCTTTCTCGAGGAGTCTCCATGCCGTTTCCGAATCGGGCCCGCGCTGCCCTGACTGTCGCCCTCGCCACGGGGCTGGCCGGCACCGCCGTCCCGGCGTTGGCCGAAGCCACCGTCTCCAACACCGGCGGCAAACTGCTGCTCACTGGCGGCGTCACGCAGGTGGAGGGCGCTGCCGGCGGCGGCCTCACGCCCTGGGCCGTCATCGGCGGCTATGGCACGCGCGACCAGATCGGCGGCAACGCGTTCTACACCCGCGTCGATGTCGACGATTACAGCCTCGACAGCTACGGCGTGCTGGTCGGCTTCTACGACCGCGTCGAGCTCAGCGTGTCGCAGCAGCGATTCGATACCGAAGCCGTCGGCGCGGCGCTCGGGCTCGGTCGTGGCTTCGCCTTCCGCCAGGAAACCGTCGGCCTGAAGGTGCGCCTGTTCGGCGACGCCGTGCTGGAGCAGGACTCGTGGGTGCCGCAGGTGTCCGTGGGCCTGCAGCACAAGCGCAACGACCAGGCGGGCGTGCTCGCTCTCATCGGTGCGCAGAACGATGACGGCACCGACCTCTACATGAGCGCCACCAAGCTCTACCTCGCACAGAGCCTGCTGGTGAACGGCACCGTGCGCTACACCAAGGCCAACCAGTTCGGCATCCTCGGTTTCGGCGGCGACCGCAACCGCGACGCCGAGGCGATGTTCGAGGGCTCGGTCGCCTACCTGCTGCGTCGCGATCTCGCCATCGGCGCCGAATACCGGCAGAAGCCCGACAACCTCGGCATCGCGACCGAGGAGGACGCGTGGGATGTCTTTGTCGCCTGGGCGCCCACCAAGCATGTCTCCGTGACCGTGGCCTACGTGGACCTCGGCAACATCGTCATCGCCGACAACCAGCGCGGCGTCTACGCCTCGCTGCAGGTCGGCTTCTGAACCGCAAGGACCCCGCCATGAGCACTCCCATCCGCTTCGCCCTCGCCCTCGGGCTCGCCCTCGCCGGTGCCGCCACGCCCGCCCACGCACAGACGACCGACGAGGCCGCCGCGCTCGCCGCCGAGGAGGCCTTGCTCGCGGAGGAGGAGGCCCGCCTCGCCGCCGAGGAAGCGGCGGCGAGCGACCCGACCGCGCCGAATCCAGCCCCCGCCCACCCGGAGCTGCGCCCCGTGCTGGATCAGTTCGGCGGCCGCCCCGGCCTCGACGCGCTCATGGAGACCTTCGTCGCCGGCCTGCTGGCCGACGACACGATGCGCCCGTTCTTCGAGAACATCGACCAGGCCCGCCTGAAGGTGCAGTTGGCCGAGCAGTTCTGCGTGATCCTCGGCGGCGACTGCACCTACAGCGGTCGCGACATGCGCAGTTCGCACGCCGGGCTCGCCATCAATCGCGCCCACTTCAACCGCCTCGTGGAGGTGCTGCAGGACGCCATGGACCAGCACGAGGTGCCATTCGCCGCGCAGAACCGCCTGCTCGCGAAGCTGGCCCCGATGCACCGCGAAGTCGTCACGGAGTAAGGCCGCTGCCCGCGCGAGTCAGGCCTTTCCGGGCGCCACGACCGGCACGCGCAGCACGAAGCGGCTACCGGGCCGCTCCGGGTCGGCCGGCGCCAACTCCAGCGTGCCACCCAGCAGCCCGGTCGTGAGGTTGTGCGCGATGTGCAGGCCGAGGCCCGAGCCGCCGCGCCCTAGGCGGGTGGTGAAGAAGGGGTCGAACACCTTTGGCCGGATGGCGTCGGGAATCCCCACGCCGTCGTCCTGCACCGTGATCTCCACGCTGCCGTCCGCGCCGAGGCGGCTGTCCACGTGAACTTCGCCTCCGCCGTCCCGTCCCTCCACCCCGTGGCGGAGCGCGTTCTGCACGAGGATCGCGAGGACCTGCTCCATAGGGCCGGGAAAACTGTCCATGGCCACGTCGACGGCGGGTGCCATTACAAAGCGGTGCGGTGTGGCTCGGAAGGCTAGCTGCAGCGACGGGGCCAGGTCCCGCAGCATCGCTTCGAGGGTGAACCGGCGGCGCTGGCCGCCGTGCTGGTCGACGGCCACCTGCTTGAAGTGCGTGATCTGTTCGGCGGCGCGCTCGGCGGCGCGTTCCATCAGCACGGCCGCCTCCAGGCTGTCGGCGACGAACCGGTCGAGCTCCGATCGTCGCAGCGGCGTGCTGTCCGCCAAGCGTTCCCGGAACGCCGCGATCCAGTCTTTCAGCGTGCTGGCCGTGGTGCGGGCGTTGCCGATGGGCGTGTTGAGCTCGTGGGCGACCCCGGCCACGATGCGCCCGAGCGCGGCGAGGCGCTCGGCCTCCATGAGCTGCTCCATCGCCTGCTTTAGCGCGAGGCTGCGGTCGGCCACCCGCGACTCCAGCACCTCGTTGCTGCGAGAGAGCGCCTCGCGCGCCGCGTGCAGTTCGCCGACGTCCACGTCCATGCAGATGAAGACGCGGCCCTGGTCGTCGCCGGAAGGGATCTCGAACTGGGTCGCGAGGCAGTGGGCCTTGCCGCCGTCCGGGCGGTCGCAGGTCCACTCGCTGGGGCTGGACGCACCGTCCCCATCGGCGATAGCACGGAGGCCCGCCACGAAGCCCGCGAAGTCCGCGGGCGACAGCAGGAACTCGTCCAGCCTCCGGCCGATGGCCTGCTCGGCGCTCCAGCCGAACAGGCGCTCGGCGGCCGGGTTCCAGCTCAGCACCACGCCGTCCTCGGTGTAGGACTGGATGGCGACGTTCGGCGCGTGTTCGATGATGGCGGACAGCTGCTCGGCGAGGCGCCGCGTCCGCGTCGTCTCGAGGATGACGCCATCGAGGAAGAGGGGCTTGCCGGTCCCGTCCACCACCGCGTGCCCGCGCTCCTGCACCCAGCGCACCCGGCTTGCGGCGTCGAGCAGTCGGTACTCGATATCGAAGGCCTCGCCCCGGCCCACCGCCAGGCCGACCTCGCGGTCCACCTTCTCGCGGTCCTCGGGATGGATCAGGCTGGCGTAGCTGCGCACGCGGTTGCCGATGAACTGTTCCGCCGGATAGCCGGCTAGGGCCTCGATGCCGGGGCTCAGGTAGCTCATCGTCCAGTGTTCGTCGGCGGAGCAGCGGTACAGCACGCCGGGGAAGCGTTGCGCGAGGCTGTCCAGCAGGTCGGCCCCCGGCGGGGGCGGGACGTGGCCCATCAATCGAACGCCCACTCCACGCCGAGCTGCCATTCCCGACCCGGCAGCGGCAGCACGCGGACGACGCGCCCGGTGGTCCGGTCCACGCCGAGGCCGCCCGCCACGTCGATGTCCACGCCGCGGGCGTCGAACAGGTTGTCCGCGTGCAGCCACAGCCGCAGCGCGTCGCTGGGGCGCCAGTTCACCTGCAGCATCACGCGCGGGTCGTTGGTCTCCGCCTGGAAGCCCTCGCGCGAGCGCCAGTGCGCGCCGACCGACGTGTCCCAGTCGTTCGTGGGCATCCAGTTCACCAGCAGGCTGCCGGTGTCGCGGGAGACGAACTCCCCCGGGGGGGCCTCGGCGATGCGGGCGGGCAGCTCGTAGCGGTTCTCGAGAATCGTCGAGCCGGTCAGGCGCAGCCGCCAGCGCGGCGACAGCGTCCACAGCGCCACCGCTTCGAGGCCTTCGGTGTGCTGGCGCCCGGCGTTCACCGTCGTCGCGGTGATGCCCCGCAGCGGCACCACCACGAAGCCGTCGCGCGCATCGCGGTGGTAATAGGTGCCCGAAAACAGCAGCGACTCGCCCTGGTAGCGGCCCACCAGCTCGGTGGTCTGCACCCGCGTGGGCTCGAGCCCCGGCGCCCCGGCGATCACCGGGTTGTTCTGAAGGAACAGCTGGCTCAGCGTCGGCGCGAAGAAGGCCTCCTGCACCATCAGTTTCATCGTGTAGCGCTCGCCCGGCGTCCACACCCAAGCCACGCGCGGCGAGACGGCGGAGCCGCTTTGCTCGTAATTGTCGTAGCGCACGCCCGTCACCAGGCGATGGTCGGCGGCCACGCGCCAGTCGCCTTCGACGAAGGCCGCGTTCATCCGGTCGCGGGCGCCGTCGGCGACGAAGCGCAGGCCGGTGCTCTGGAAGCCCGGCAGCGGCCGCACGAACGGACCCAGCGTGTAGTTGGCCTGCAGGTCGGCGCGGGTGGCTCGGCCGGACTGCGTCTCGCCGCCCAGGGTCAGCGTGTGCGGGCCGATGTTGCGCTGCAAGGTGAGGCCGCCGGCTTGGTTGCGGTGGGTCAGCAGGCCGCGCTGGCGGAAATCCCCGGCCGTGAACGGGCCGGTGCCGTTCGCGGCCAGCACGGCGCTCAGCGTGTAGCGCTGCCGGAGCGCGCTGGCGAACCCCTCAAGCCGCCAGTCGCCGAGGTCCACCTTGCCGCTGTAGCGCCACCAGGTCGCTTCCAGCACGCTCTCGTCGCCGGGGTTGATGGTGCCGTTGAGGCCGTAGTAGCCCTCGATGTCGGATTCGTGATGGAACACCTGCACGCCGTGGCGGCCGCGGGCCACGTCGAGGATGGCGGTGCGCGCGGTGGCCTTCTCGGTGCTCGCCGACACGCGGCCGAAGCGATCGAACAGCCCCTCGTAACCCGGCGTTTCCTCGTCCTCCTCCGAGGCGCGCAGGTCGATGCGCCACTCGCCGTGGCGGGCCCCAGTGATCACCTGCGCCGCGTGGCCGCCGGCGGCCGACACGCTCGCCCCGACGACGCCGTCGCCGCGCCGCGTCACCACGTTCACCACTTCGTCGCTGGGGCCGCCGCCGAAGCGCGCGCCGCCCGGGCCGCGGATGATCTCGACGCGCTCCACCATCGAGAGCGGGAAGTTGCGCACCACGCCCCAGGCGCGGACGGTCTGCATCGTGTTCACGCGCTGGCCGTCGATGGCCAGCAGGCCGCCGCCGGCCGTGCCGGGGTTGCCGCGAAGTACGGTGCGGTTCTCGAGGCCGGTGGTGGCCACGCGCGAGGTGTAGGCGCCGGGCACCCAGTTCAGCACCTCGTGCAGGTGGCTGAAGCCGAGGCGCTCGAGCTCGCGGCGCTCGAAGACGGTGATGCTGGCCGTGGCGTCGCGCAGGGAGGAGGGCGTGAAGCTCGCCGCGCTCACTTCGACCTTGAGCAGCTCGTCGAGGCTGAGGTCGAGCAGCGCGGGGTCCTGCGCATACGCGGTGCCGGCGGCCCCGCCCGCGAGGGCGAGGAGGATCCCGGTGGCCAGGGCGCGGTTCGCCATGCGAGGACCTCGATGTGCGGCGTTGCAGCATACCCGCCCTTCGCGAGGCGAAGGCAAGGGGGCGGGCGTGGTGGAAACGTCAAAACCTGCGAACACGCCCCAGCCGCTAAACTCGGCGCTTCCCCGCAATTGCGACGTGGCCGCCATGAGCACCCCCGCCAGCCAGATCCCCCAGAACGCCGCCGAAGCCAGCCCGCTGCGCTTCGTCACCGCCGCCAGCTTGTTCGACGGCCACGATGCCGCCATCAACGTGATGCGCCGGCTGATCCAGTCACAGGGCGCCGAGGTCATCCACCTCGGGCACAACCGCTCGGTCGAGGACGTGGTGCGCGCCGCGCTGCAGGAAGACGCCGACGGCATCGCGCTCAGCAGCTACCAGGGCGGCCACACCGAGTACTTCAAGTACATGGTGGACATGCTGAAGGAGCGCGGCGCCTCGCACATCCGCGTGTTCGGCGGCGGCGGCGGCACCATCACGCCGGAAGAGATCGCCGAGCTGCAGGCCTACGGCGTGGAGCGCATCTACCACCCGAACGACGGCATGCAGCTGGGCCTCGTCGGGATGATCGAAGACCTCGTGGCCCGCACCCACAAGGCGCGGCTGGGCACCATCAAGCCGGCTTCTGTCGATGTGGCCGACGAGATCGCCGTGGGCCGCATGCTGTCGGCCATTGAAGAAGGCGCCATCACCGAGGCCGAACTCGCCACCCTCCGCAAGGGCTGGCAGCTGGCCGGCGGCAAGACCCCGGTGGTGGGCCTCACCGGCACCGGCGGCGCGGGCAAGAGCTCCGTCACCGACGAAATCATCAACCGCTTCCTGCAGGCCTTCCCGGGCATGCGCATCGCCGTCATCTCGGTGGACCCGACCCGCCGCCGCACCGGTGGCGCGCTGCTCGGCGACCGCATCCGAATGAACTCGCTGCGCTCCCCGCGCGTCTTCATGCGCTCGATGGCCACCCGCCGCCAGCACGTGGCCACCAACGCCGTGCTGAAGGACTGCATCGCCTTCCTGCGTGGCCTGAGCTACGACCTGGTGCTGGTGGAAACCGCCGGCATCGGCCAGAGCGATTCCGAGATCGTCGACCTCGTCGACTTCCCGGTGTACGTGATGACGAGCGACTACGGCGCGGCCAGCCAGCTCGAGAAGATCGACATGCTCGACTACGCCGAGCTGGTGATCCTGAACAAGTTCGACCGCCGCGGCGCCGAAGACGCCCTGCGCGACGTGCGCAAGCAGTGGAAGCGCAACCGCGTGGCCTTCCAGATGCCGGACGACGACGTGCCCGTCTACCCGACGATTGCCAGCCAGTTCAACGACCCCGGCGTGAGCTGGATGTTCGCCAACCTGTGCCAGCGCCTGAAGGCCAAGCTGGGCGAGGGCATCGCCTCGAACGCCTGCGACTTCGCGCCGGCTATCGACACGACGCTGAAGGAACCGCGCGCCACCGTGCTGATCCCCGGCGCGCGCATCCGCTACCTGGCCGAGATCGCCGAGCAAGGCCGCCGCATCAATGGCGACATCCAGCGCCAGAGCGAAGCCGCCGAGCGCGCGCAGGCCTGCTGGTCCGCGTTGAAGGAGCTGGGCGATGCCGCCCTGCCCAAGGCGCTCGATCTCTACGCCGCTGATGCCCTGCGCGAAGGCGGCGACCGCAGCCTGCTCACCCTCCGCCAGCGCTACAACGACGCGCTGAACTCGCTCTCCACCGAAAGCCTCGCGCTGCTCCGCGCCTGGCCGGAGCGGCTGAAGTCGGTGACGGATGAGTTCACCGAATACCAGGTGCGCGACAAGGTGATTCGCGTCGAGAACTACCGCGAATCCCTGAGCCACCAGAAGATCCCGAAGATCGCCGCGCCGCAGTGGAAGAGCTGGGGCGAGCTGCTCATCTTCTTGGGCAAAGAAAACCTGCCCGGCTACTACCCCTACACCGGCGGCGTGTACCCCTACCGCCGCAGCGGCGAAGACCCCATCCGCATGTTCGCGGGCGAGGGCACGCCGGAGCGCACCAACCGCCGCTTCCACTACCTGAGCCTCGGCCAGCCGGCCGCACGCCTCTCCACCGCCTTCGACAGCGTGACGCTGTACGGCGAAGACCCGGCCGAGCGCCCGGACATCTACGGCAAGATCGGCAACAGCGGCGTCTCCATCGCCACGCTGGACGACATGAAGAAGCTGTACTCCGGCTTTGACCTGTGCGCGCCCAGCACCAGCGTGAGCATGACGATCAATGGCCCCGCGCCGATCATCCTCGCCATGTTCATGAACACCGCCATCGACCAGCAGGTGGAAAAACACCTGAAGGCCGACCC
>JAIXTZ010000360.1 GCA_027483745.1 Lysobacteraceae bacterium | reverse complement strand
TTCGCGAGGCCGCGCTGCGCTTCCGAGCGGATCCAGGTGTCCAGCGTCTCGCCGTCCGGCACCGGGAAGGCCGGCAGGTAGTAGGTACCCAGCGACAGCGCGAAATTGCAGCGCGCCGCGAGGTCGACGGTGTTGGCCAAGGCGTCGGGGAGGTCATGGAACAGGGCTTCCATCTCCTCCGTTGACTTCAAGTATTGCTCGGCGGTGAAGTCGCGCGGGCGCTTCGGGTCGTCCAGCACGCGGCCGGTGGCGATGCAGACGCGCGCTTCATGCGCGTCGAAATCGTCGCGGTCGAGGAAGCGCACCGCATTGGTCGCGATCGCCGGCAGGCCGCGCGTGGCGGCGAGTTCCAGCGCGGCCCGGTTGAAGGCTTCCTCGCTCGGTTTGCCCGTGCGCGTCAGCTCGAGGTACAGGCGGTCGTCGAAGCGGCGTGCGTAGCGGTCGAGCAGTTGGGCGGCGTGGTCGTCGCGGCCGCCGCTGAAGGCTTGGCCCAGCGGACTGTCGGCACCCAGCGCAAGGATCAGGCCGTCATGGTCTTCGAACAGCCAGTCCGGGCGGACGCCGAGCACGTCGCCGCGCTGGCCGTCGGCATAGGCGCGGGTGATCAGGCGCGAGAGCGAGAGGTAGCCGCGGCGGTCGAGGCACCAAGCGGTGACGCGGCCCAGCATGGCCTCGCCGTCGTCGAGGGTGAGTTGCGCACCGGCGATGGGCTTGAGGCCCTTGCCCTCGGCTTCCTTATAGAACTTCACCAGCCCGAACAGGTTGGTCGGGTCGGTGAGCGCAACCGCCGGCTGCCCGTGCTGCGCGCAGCGCTTGGCAAGGTCGGGCAGGCGGATGGTCGAGTCCGTCAGCGCGTATTCGCTGTGGACGTTCAGATGGACGAAGCGGGGCGGCATGGCGGCGTCCGGGGCAGACGCCGCAGGCTACGTGCCCCGCTCCGGCGGGACAAGGACTTGACGTCCCGATCCCGGCCGCCCGCGCCGTCAGCGGGCGTAGTGCGTCGCGGCGTAGCTGCGGCCGCGGTGCAGCTGGCGATCCAAGCGCTGCACCTGCTCGGCCAGCTTGCGCAGGGCCAAGTACTCGTCTTCGCGGCGCTGATGCTCGGCGCGCGGCGACGGGTTGGGCATCGGGGCCTGGGTGGGGTAGGCGCGGGTGGTGGCGTTCATGGCGGGGCTCGTCGCGGATCTCAGGGCTTCACCGCGGGGTTGCGGCGAGGTGGCGCCAGTGTCCCCGCGGGTCCGTCCTGCGGTAAGTCACAAAAGTCAGCATGACCACCGGCGCAATGCCGGAAGTCATGGCGGCTCAAAGCAGGCCGGGCGTCTGCGCGGCGCGCACCGGGGCGAAGCTGCGGCGGTGCGCCGGGCAGGGCCCGAACCGGCGCAGGGCCTCGAGGTGCTGAGGGCTCGGGTAGCCCTTGTGCAGCGCGAAGCCGTACTCGGGATGCCTGGCATCGAGTTCGCGCATCCAGCGGTCGCGGGCCACCTTCGCGAGGATCGAGGCCGCGGAGATGGCAGCGACCTTGGCATCGCCCTTGACGATGGCCTCGGCGTCGACGCCCAGCCCCGACGGCACGCGATTGCCGTCGACGAGCACGCGCGACGGCGGGCTGGCGAGCGCCGCGACCGACCGTCGCATGCCCGCCATCGTGGCCTGCAGGATGTTGAGGCGGTCGATCTCGTCGGCGTGCACGAAGACGATGGCGAAGGCGAGCGCCTCGGACTGGATGCGCGGGAACAGCGCTTCGCGGCGGGCTTCCGTAAGCGCCTTGGAATCGCCGAGGCCGTCGATGCGTCGTGCCGGGTCGAGGATCACCGCGGCCACCGCCACGGGGCCGGCTAGCGGCCCGCGGCCGGCTTCGTCCACGCCGGCGAGGCCGGGCTCGGTCCAGGACGGATCGATCATTGCGCCAACAGCGTCGACACCGCCTCGGCCGCAGCCCCCGGCGTCGGGGCGTGCAGCGCCTCGTGCAGGCCCTCGAAGCGCAGGCGCTGAGCCGGCGTCAGGCCCTCGCGCAGCAGGCGCTCGACATCGTCCGCCAGCACCTCGGCGCGGCAGTCGGCCTGCATGCGCTCCGGCACCAGCGATTCGCCGGCCAGCACGTTCGGCAGGCTGTAGCGCTCGACCTTCAGCAGGCCGAAGGCCTTGACGATGAAGTGCGTGAGCGGGGCGATGCGGTAGGCCACGACCATCGGCCGCTTCGCGAGCATCGCCTCGAGGGCCGCGGTGCCGGAGGCCAGCAGCACCGCATCGCTGGCCACCATCGCCTCGCGCGCTCGGCCATCGACGAGGTGCAGGGCCTCATGCAGGGCGAGCGAGGCCGGGTGCGCCGCGAGCAGGGCCTGGAAGCGTTCGCGGCAGCGCGGGTTCGCCATCGGTGCGAGCACGCGGAGGTCCGGCAGGCGCTGGCGCAGCAGGGCCACCGCATCAAGGAACACCGGGCCGAGTCGCGCGATCTCACTGCCTCGGCTGCCGGGCAGCAGGGCGAGCAGCGGCCCGCCCCCGTCGAGGCCCAGCGCGCGCCGCGCGACGTCGCGGTCCGGCTGCATCGGCAGCATCGCCGCGAGGGGATGGCCGACGAAGTTCGCGTCGACGCCGTGTTTGGCGTAGATCGCCGGCTCCATCGGGAACAGGCAGAGCACGCGGTCGGCCGAGGTGCCGATCTTCGCGGCGCGGCCTTCGCGCCAGGCCCAGACCGAGGGGCTGACGTAGTGCACGGTGCGGATGCCGCGCTGCTTCAGCCACTTCTCCAAGCCGAGATTGAAATCGGGGGCGTCGATGCCGATTACCACGTCCGGACGCCAGGCCAGCAGGCGTTCGCGCAGCTCGCGACGCAGGCGCAGCAGGCGTGGCAGGTGCTTCAGCACCTCGACGAGGCCCATGACCGCGAGTTCCTCGCAGTCGTGCCAGGCGGTGACGCCGGCGGCGCGCATCTCCGGGCCGGCGACGCCGACGAACTCGGCATCCGGGTGTAGGGTCTTCAGGTCACGGACGAGGGCAGCGCCGAGCAGGTCGCCCGAGGCCTCGCCCGCGACCAGCGCGATGCGCGGCGCGCCCATCAGCGCAGCAGGCCGCGTTCGCTCGACTCGATGAAGGCAAGCATGCGCGCGACGTCTTCCGAACTGGCGGCCGCTTCGGCGAGCTGCTGCTTGGCTTCGGCCAGCGGGGCGCCCGACATGAACACGGCGCGGTAAGCGCGCTTGATCGCGGCGATGCGTTCGGCGTCGAAGCCCCGGCGCTTCAGGCCTTCGGCGTTGATGCCGCGGGGCACCGCGTACTTGTCGGCGACGATCACGAAGGGCGCGACGTCGGCGTTGACCAGGCTGCCCATGCCCACGAAGGCATGCGCGCCGATGCGGCAGAACTGATGGATTCCCGCGAATCCACCAAGAATCGCCCAGTCCTCCACGATGACGTGGCCGGCCAGCGTGGCGTTGTTGGCGAAGATGCAGTGGTTGCCGATCACCACGTCGTGGGCGACGTGCACGTAGGCCATCACCCAGTTGTCGTTGCCGACGGTGGTGACGCCGCCGCCATCGACGGTGCCGCGCGAGAACGTGGTGAATTCGAAGATGGTGTTGCGGTCGCCGATGACGAGCCGCGTCGGCTCGCCCTTGTGCTTCTTGTCCTGCGGCTGGCCGCCGAGGCTGGCGTGCGCGTGGATGACGTTGTCGCGGCCGATGCGGGTCGGGCCGAGGATGGAGCAGTGCGAACCGATGCTCGTGCCCGCGCCGATCTCGACGTCCGCCCCGATCACGGTGAACGGCCCCACGGAGACGCCGTCGTCCAGCCGGGCCTTCGGGTCGATGATGGCGGTCGGGTGGATGGCGGCGTTCGCGTTCATGCGGCCTTGGTCTCCGCGCAGAGCATCTCGGCGCTGGCCACTTCCTTGCCGTCCACGAGCGCCTTGCCTTCGTAGAGGGCCATGTTGCGGATCGTGCGCTTCAGCGTGACTTCGAGGATGAGCTGGTCGCCGGGTACCACCATCTTCGAGAAGCGCGCGTTGTCGACCTTCACCAGGTAGAACTGGCTCGGGCCGTTGTTCTCCGCGCAGGCCTTGCCTTCCGAGAGCATCGAGAGCAGGCCGCCGGCCTGCGCCATCGCCTCGATCACCAGCACGCCCGGCATCACCGGATTGCCGGGGAAGTGGCCGGTGAAGTGGGGCTCGTTCGCGGTGACGTTCTTCAGCGCGACGATGCGCTGGCGGGGCTCGACCGACAGCACGCGATCGACCAGCAGGAACGGGTAGCGATGCGGCAGCAGGCGTTCGATGCAGCGAACGTCGATCGGGAAGGGGGGCAGGGTCATGGGCTGGAATCGTTCTTCTTGAGCAGGATTCTGGCGAGTCGGTCGAGCTGGCCGAAACGGGCGGCGTTCTTGCGCCATTCGCGCTTGGGCTGCAGGGGCGTGCCGGAAGCGTACTCCCCCGGCTCGTCCAGCGAGTGGGTGACGAGGCTCATGGCGCCGATCGTCACCTTGTCGGCGATCTCGAGGTGGCCGACGATGCCGGCCGCGCCGCCGACCAGGCACCAGCGGCCGATGCGCGTCGAACCGGCCACCGCCACGCAGCCGGCCATCGCCGTGTGCGCGCCGATGCGGACGTTGTGGCCGATCTGGATCTGGTTGTCGAGGCGCACGTCCTCCTCGAGCACGGTGTCGTCGATGGCGCCGCGGTCGATCGTGGTGTTCGCGCCGATCTCGCAGTCGTCGCCCACCACCACGCCGCCGAGCTGGGGCACGTTGATCCAGCGGCCACCATCCACCGCGAGCCCGAAGCCGTCGGCACCCAGCACCGCCCCGGGGTGGATGCGCACGCGCTCACCGAGGCGCACGCGGCGGACGAGGGTGACGCGCGCCACGAGCTCGCTGCCCGCACCGACCAGGCAGTCCTCGCCGATCACGCTGCCGGCACCGACCACCGCGCCCGCGGCGATGATGCTGCGCGCGCCAACGCTGACGAAGGGGCCGACGTGCGCGGTGGGATCGATGGATGCGGTCGGGTCGATGTCCGCGCTGGCGTGGACGCCCGCCGGGCGCTTAGGCACGCGCTCGAACAGCGCGGCGATGCGCGCATAGGTGGCGTACGGATTCGCGCTCAGCAGCGCCGGTACCGGGCAGTGCTCGGCTTCCGCCGGGTGCAGCACCACGGCCGCCACGCGGGTGGCGGCCAAGTGCTTGCGGTAGGCCGGGTTGGCGAGGAAGGCCAGTGCACCGCCAGCCGGGGCTTCCGCCTGCAGCGGCGCCACGCCGGCGACCTCCGCGTCCGCGCCGCGCCACTCAAGCCCGAAGCGTTCGGCGAGCGCGGACAGCCGGAAGCGCGGGGTCGTCGCTTCCATCCGCCGTTAGAACTGCCCGCCGAAAGTGAACTGCAGGTTCTCGGTGCGGTCGGTGTCCTCGGCGCGGAACGGCGAGGCCCACGAGATCGAGATCGGGCCCATCGGCGACTGCCACTGCAGCGCAATGCCCGTCGAGGCGCGGATGTCGCCCGAGCCGAACTCGCGGGTGTTGCGCCACACGTTGCCGAAATCGAGGAAGGCCGAGACGCGGATGCCGCGCGAGTCGAACAGCGAGGGGAAGTAGGTTTCCACCGAGCCGATGGCCTTGAACGCGCCGCCGAGCGACTGGCGGAAATCGGTGTTGCTGCCGAACTGCAGCGAGGACACCGGGCCCAGCGTGTTCTGCTCGAAGCCGCGCAGCGACCCGGGGCCGCCGGCGTAGAAGTTCTCGAAGAAGGGCAGGCCGGCGTTGCCGGTCTTGCCGTAGCTGTCGCCGTAGCCGATCGAGGTGCGGGTTTCGACCACGAGCGCGCGGTTGATCGGCCAGAACTTCGAGAAGTCGTAGGAGAGCTTGTAGTACTCGAGGTCCGAACCCGGCAGCGTGACTTCCGCGCCGATGCGGTTGTACATGCCCGCCGTCGGCGCATAGAAATCGTTGCGCGTATCACGGGCCCAACCGGCCTGCATGCGCCAGGCGTTCACCGTCCAGAGTCGGTTGCCGGCGACCTGCACCACGGTGCAGCCCGGCGCCGGGTTGCCGGTGATCGGATCCCGGTTCGGGATGCAGGGGAAGGCATCCGCGGTATCGCCCGGGCGGAAGGCGAAGCGCGCGCGGTCGCCGAGGGTTTCGACGAGGTAGCCGATCAGCTCCGGCGGCGTGGAGCCGTCGACCGCCGTCAGGTCGACCTTGTCGATGCCGATCGAGGCCGAGATGCTGTCCGTTTCCGACAGCGGCAGCCCGAACACCGCCTCGAAGCTGGCGTTGTCGGTCTGGTAGCTGGCGATGTTGAAATCGCTGAAGTCATTCTCGCTGTAGGCGAGGTTGTAGCCCAGCGAGATGCCGCTATCGGTGAAGTAAGGGTCCATGAACGAGAAGCTCACGCCCTTGCTGTAGCTGTTGTTCTGCACCGACACCGACACCTTGTTGCCGGAGCCGAGGAAGTTGTTCTGCGAGAGCGACAGCTGCACGCTCGCGCCGTAGAGCTGGCTGTAGCCGAGGCCGAACTGGAACTGGCCGAACTGGCGTTCCTTCACGCTGACCACCACGTCGACCTTGTCGGCCTCGCCGGTGACGGCCGGGGTTTCGATCTCGACTTCGTCGAAATAGCCGAGGCGCTGCAGGCGGATCTTCGAACGGTCGATCGCGGCCTGCGAGTACCACGTGCCCTCGAACTGGCGCAGCTCGCGGCGCATCACTTCGTCGGCGGTGGTGTCGTTGCCCTTGAAGATGATGCGGCGCACCTGCACGCGCGGGCCTGGGGTCACGACGAAGTTGATCGCGACCTCGTTCTTCTCGCGGTCGATCGTGGGCACCGGGTTCACTTCGGCGAAGGCGTAGCCGATGTTGCCGAGCACGGCGGTGATGCCGTCCGAGGTGAATTCGAGCAGCTGGCGCGAGAAGGTCTGGCCTTCGCGCACGAACAGCATGCCCTCGACTTCCTCGACCGGCAGGATGGTGTCGCCGCTGACCTGAACCGACGAGATGCTGAACACCTCGCCTTCGGTCACGCTGGCGCCAATGGTCATGTCCTTGCGGTCGGGGCTGATCGCGACCTGGGTCGATTCGACGTTGAAGTCGACATAGCCGCGGTCGAGGTAGTAATTGGTGAGCTTCTCGAGGTCACCCGACAGCTTCTCGCGCGAGTACTGGTCGTCGCGCCGGTACCAGGACAGCCAGTTGCTGGTGTTCGATTCCCAGTTCTGGCGCAGCTCGTCGTCGCCGTAGACGGTGTTGCCGACGATGTTGATGTCGCGGATGCGCGCGGCCTTGCCCTCGTCGACGGTGATGGTCACGTCGACGCGGTTCAGTGGCAGGTTGGTGACGGTCGGGGTGATCGTCACCGAGTACTTGCCGCGGTTGTTGTACTGGCGGATCAGCTCCTGGGTCACCCGATCGACGTTGAGCGGGTTGTAGGTCTCGCCCTCGGCGAGGCCGATGCCGCGCAGGCCCTTCAGCAGCTCCTCGGACTTGATGTCCTTGTTGCCGGAGAGCGTGATCTTGTTGATGGCCGGGCGCTCGACCACCTTGATGACCAGGATGTTCCCTTCGCGGGCCAGCGACACGTCGCTGAAGAACCCGGTCCGGAACAGCGCGCGGATCGCTTCGCCGGCGCGGCCCTGGTCGAGGGTCTCGCCGCGTTCGACCGGCAGGTAGGAGAAGACCGTGCCGTTCGAGATGCGCTGCAGGCCGTCGACGCGGATGTCCTGCACCTCGAAGGCGCCGATGGACTGGGCCATGGCGGTGCCCGACAGGGCAGCGGCGAGGGCGAGGGCGAGCAGGCGGCGGGTGGGGCGATGCGTCATGGAAACGTCCAAAAGCGGCAGGCCCGGTGGGCCCG
>JAIXTZ010000263.1 GCA_027483745.1 Lysobacteraceae bacterium | reverse complement strand
GTGCCGAGCGGGTCGGATTCCGGGTCGAGGAAGGTGAGGATGCGGTCGCGCTGGTAGGGCATCAGGAACTGCCAGCCCACCGGCAGCGCGGCGAGGCCGAGGCCGGCGAACAGGCCGATGCGCCACCAGGCGATGCCGGCCAGGAACACCGCGAACACCCCCGAGGCGCCGACCAGCAGGCCGGTGCCGAAGTCGGGCTGCAGGATGGTGAGCCCCACCGGCAAGCCGATGATCGCGGCCGTGATGCCCAGCGTGCGCCACTGCGGCGGCAGGTGAGCCTGGTGAAGGAACCAGGCCACCGTCATCGGGACGCTGAGCTTCAGCAGTTCACCGGGCTGCAGGTAGAACACCTTGAGGTCGATCCAGAGATTCGCGCTGCGGCCCGTGCCGATCGCGAATACGAGGCCCAGAAGGACGAGGCTGGCGAGGTAGGCCAGCGGCGTCCATTGCCGCAACGTGGACGGCGCGACGCGCGACAGCATCAGCAGGGCGCCGAGGCCGATGACGAAGCGCGCGGCCTGTTTGACGACCGCATCCACGTCGCCCCCCGCGCTGGCCTGCACCAAGAGGCTGATGGCCATGATGGCGCAGAGCCCGAGCAGCAGCGGCAGGTCGACCTTGTCGAGCCAGCGCCACGCGAAGGCGCTGAAGGCGCGCACGAAGAGGTTCATCGACGCGGCTCCGGGACGGCGGGCGGGAGAGCCGCGGGCTCGGCCGCGGGCCCGGCCGTCGCAGGAGGAGCGTCCACCGGCGCTGGGACGGCGGGCGGCGGGCCGACCCACGCATCGAAGATCCGCCGCGCCACGGGGGCGGCAGCGGTCGACCCGGAGCCGCCGTGCTCGACGACCAGGGCCAGCGCAATGGTCGGCGCTTCGGCCGGCGCGTAGCCGACGAACAGGGCTTGGTGGCGCAGGTGATAGGGCAGCTTGTTGGGGTCGAGGCGCTCGTCGCCGCGACGGCTCACGCGCTGCGCGGTGCCGGTCTTGCCGGCCATTAGGTAGTGCGCTCCGGCCGCCGCGCGCGCCGCCGTGCCGGTGGGGCCGTGCATGGTGGCGACGAGGCCGTCCCGCACCGCGGCGAGGTGCGCCGGATCGTCCACCACGGGCAAGGCCGGGGGCTGCGGCTCGGGCACCCGCGGTGCGCCGAAACCCGCCTGCGTGGCGCGCACGAGGTGGGGACGACGCAGTTGGCCATCCCCGGCCAGCATCGCGGTGCCTTGGGCCAGCTGCAGCGGGGTCGTCACCCAGTAGCCCTGCCCGATGCCGGAGATCACCGTCTCGCCGGGGTACCAGGCCTGCTTGAAGCGGCGCTGCTTCCACTCCCGGCTGGGCAACACGCCCGCGGCTTCGCCGGTCAGGTCGATGCCGGTCGGTTTGCCGAAGCCCATGCGGTCGAAATCGGCGCTGATCCGGTCGATGCCCAGCTTCATCGCCAGGTCGAAGTAATAGGTGTTGACCGACTGCGCCAGCGACTCGCGCAGGTTGACCGTGCCGTGGCCGCCGGCACGCCAGTCGCGGTAGTCGCGCGCCTGGCCCGGCAGCCGGTAGGCGCCGCTGGAGAACACCGTGGTCTCGGGCGTGATCAACCCTTCCTCAAGGCCGGCCAGCGCCATGAAGGGCTTGAGCGTCGAACCGGGTGGGAAGCCGCCGAGCACGTTGCGGTTGAACAGCGGCCGGGCGACATCGTCGCTGAGCGCCCGATAGTCGTTGAAGGAGATGCCGCCGACGAACAGATTGGGGTCGTAGCTCGGCAGGCTGACCATGGCGAGGATCTCGCCGGTCTTCGGGTCGATCGCCACCGCCGCGCCGTGCTGGCCTTCGAAGGCTTCGACCATGGCCCTCTGCAGGGCGATGTCGATGCTCAGGTGCAGGTCGGCGCCGGGCTTCGCGTCGTGCCGGCGCAGCACGCGCAGCGGACGGTTCTCGACATTGGTCTCGACCTCCTGGTAGCCGACGTCGCCGCGCAGCCGGGCCTCGTAGAAGCGCTCCAGGCCGGTCTTGCCGATGTGCGGCAGCGCCGCGAAGCGCGATTCCCCGCGCGCCTCCAGGGCATCGACATCGTCCTGGTCGATCCGCCCCACGTAGCCGACGATGTGCGCCGTGAGTTCGCCGAAGGGATAGCGCCGCGTCAGGTAGGGCACCACCTCGACGCCGGGGAAACGGTGGCGGTCGACGGCCAGCCGCGCGATCTCTTCTTCGGAGAGACGCAGCTTCAACGCGATCGGCTTGAAGCGCCGCGTGCCCTTGCGGGCGCTCTCGAAGCGGCGGAGTTCGTCCTCGGACAGCGCCACGCGCTCGCGCAGCGCCGCGAGCAGCTGCGGCATGTCTTCGACGCGCTCGGGGACGATGTCGAGGCGGTAGGCGGGCGCGTTGTCGGCCAGCAGCACGCCGTTGCGGTCGTAGACGAGGCCACGCGCCGGCACGATGGGGTCGAGCCGGATGCGGTTCTCCTCCGAGCGCGTCGCGTACTCCTCGTGCTGCTGGATCTGCAGCCGGCCGTAGCCCAGCGCGAGGGCGCCGAGCGCCGCGGCGACACCGAGGGCTGCCAGCAGCGCGCGGCGGCGGAACTGCTCGCCTTCGGCCGCGGCATTGCGGACGGGACGGGCGCGCCATCGCCTCATCGGCCGCCGGTCCGCTCGCGATGCCGCAGACGCAGCGCATCCAGCAGCAGGAAGCCCCAGGGCCAAACCACCAAGGCCACAAGCGGCGCCAGCGCGGCCCCCCAACCCGGTAGACCCGCCCCGGCAATCAGGCGGATCGACGTCATCAGGGCGAGGTCGTTCAACAGCAGAAGCCCGACGGCGGCCGACTGCTGCCACAGCGGAAAGAAGCGCAGCTGGGCGCGGAAGCGCTGCACGAGGAACACCAGCACGGCCATGCGCAGCGCCTGCTCGCCGAGCAGCGTGCCGGCGACCACGTCGGCCAGCAGTCCGACGCCCCAGGCCAGCGCCATCGCGCCGCGGCCCGGCGATTCCAGCGCCCAGTACACGAGGGCCAGGGCCAGCAGGTTCGGGCGCAGGCTGTCGAAGGGCGCAGGCAGCGGCAACACGAGGAACAGCAAGCCGAAGGCGAGGCTGCCCAGCCGGAGCCAGACGGGCGTGTCGCGGGTCATTCGAGCGGCTCCGCGGCCGGCGGCTCGGGATCGCGATAACCCGGCGGGATCGGCGGCCCGACCTCGACGTCGATCTCGCCGCGCATCACCAGCAGCACCTCGAGGCCGCGGTCGAGCTGGGCGGCGGGGGCGACGTCGGCGACGAGGAACAGGCGGGTGTCGTCCGGACCGACCGCGCGCACCGTGCCGACCGCGAAGCCGGCCGGGAACCGGCCGCCGATGCCCGAGGTGACCAGCAGGTCGCCTTCGCGGATGTCGGCGGATTGGGGGATGTTCGGGATGCGGAGGCTATCGCTCTTGCCGGTGCCGACCGCGACCAGTCGAAGGCCAGTGCGCACGACCTGCACCGGCACGGAGTGGCTGGCATCGGTGAGCAGCAGGGCCGTGGCACCGTGCTCGGACACCTGGACGACCTGGCCCAGCATGCCACCAGCGTCGATCACCGCCTGCCCGACCTCGACGCCCTCCGCGCTGCCGCGGTCGAGGCGCACGCGCTGCCGCCACGGGTCGAGGTCGACGTCGACGATGCCGGCCATCTGCACGGCCAGCCGGAAATCCCCTTTGCCACCGAGCAGCGCGCGAAGGCGCTGGTTCTCGCGAGCCACGGCCTCGAGCCGCGCCAGCTGGGCATCGCGCAGCTGCAGCTCGCGGCGGAGGGTGACGGTTTCGTCGGCCAGCACCTGCTGGCGGCTCAGCGCCGTGTCGGCCCAACGCCACAGTGCGGCCGGCAGGGCGGCGAACCGCCACACCGGCTCGACCGCCGTGGACAGCGCGGCGCGCACTTTCGGCGAGAGATCACCGCGATGGTCGGCGACCATCAGCACGGCGGACAGCGTGATGCAGGCCAGCAGCGGCAGCGTGCCCGCGGCCGCTTCCGAAAGCTTCGGCGCTGGCGAGCCGGAGTGGATCACGGGTGCCGGGCGATCGTCGGCGTGCCGGGGCTCACTCCGGCGAGAAGAACTCGTTGCCGGTCATGTCGACCAGCTCGAGCGCACGGCCACCACCGCGGGCGACGCAGGTGAGCGGGTCGTCGGCCACATGGACCGAGAGGCCGGTTTCCTCGGAAATCAGCTTGTCGAGATCCTTCAACAGGGCGCCACCGCCGGTCAGCACGATGCCGCGCTCGGCGACGTCGGCGCAGAGCTCCGGCGGGGTCTGCTCAAGCGCCTGCTTCACGGCGGTGACAATGCCGGAGAGCGGTTCGTGCAGGGCCTCGAGCACCTCGGCCGAGGTGATGGTGACGTTGCGCGGCACGCCCTCGGCGAGGTTGCGGCCGGAGACCTCCATGCTGCGGTTTTCCTTCTGCGGATACGCGCAGCCGATCTCCAGCTTGATGCGCTCGGCCGTGGCTTCACCGATCAGGGTGCCGTGGTTGCGGCGCACGTAGTTGATGATGCCCTCGTCGAAGCGGTCGCCACCGATGCGGACGGACTGCGAATAGACGATGCCATTGAGCGAGATCACCGCCACTTCCGTGGTGCCGCCGCCGATGTCGATGACCATCGACCCGGAGGCCTCGCCCACGGGGATCCCGGCGCCGATCGCGGCGGCCATGGGCTCTTCGATCAGGAACACGTCGCGGGCGCCGGCTTCCAGGGCGGATTCCTTGATGGCGCGGCGCTCGACCTGGGTGGAGCCGCAGGGCACGCAGATCAGCACGCGGGGGCTCGGCCGCAGCAGGCGGCTGGTGTGCACCTTGCGGATGAAGTGCTTGAGCATCTCCTCCGTGTACGTGAAGTCGGCGATCACGCCGTCCTTCATCGGCCGGATGGTCATGATGTTGCCCGGCGTGCGGCCCAGCATCCGCTTGGCCTCGGCGCCGACGGCGGCGACCGACTTGGCCGAACCCACGCCGCGATCCTGGCGGACGGCGACGACCGACGGCTCGTTGAGGACGATGCCCTGCCCGCGGACGTAGATCAGGGTGTTGGCCGTGCCGAGGTCGATCGACAGGTCGTTGGAGAACAGACCGCGGAGCTTCTTGAACATCGGGGATTCGGCCGGAAAGTCGCTGGAAACAAGCGGACAAGGGTAGCAACCGGCCGCCCTGCCCCACAAGGAAAAAGCCCGTTAATGCGGGTATCCTTCGCGGCCCGCCCGGCCGCCACCGGGCACCGCGCGGCACCCGTCATCCGGCCGGGGCGCGCTTCCGACGACCCCTGAGGACCGATCCGATGAGTGCTGCCCTGATCTGCGGCTCGCTGGCCTACGACACCATCATGGTGTTCCCGGACCAGTTCAAGAACCACATCCTGCCGGACAAGGTCCACATCCTTAATGTGTCCTTCCTGGTGCCGCGGATGCGCCGCGAGTTCGGCGGCTGCGCCGGCAACATCGCCTACAACCTGCACCTGCTCGGCGGCAAGCCGCTGCCCATGGCCACCGTGGGCGCCGATTTCGCCCCCTACCGGGCCCACTTCACCGATCTGGGCATCCCCCTGACCCATGTGAAGGAGATCGCCGACCTCTACACGGCGCAGGCCTTCATCACCACCGACCTCGACGACAACCAGATCACCGCCTTCCATCCCGGGGCCATGATGCGCAGCTACGAGAACCACGTGCGCGACGTGCCGGGCGTGGGTTTCGGCATCGTCGGGCCGGACGGCTACGAGGCCATGCTGCAGAACTGCACCGAGTTCGCCGAGTGCGGCATCCCCTTCATCTTCGACCCCGGCCAGGCCATGCCGCTCTACAACGGCGAGGAGCTGCAGCGGATGATCGACCAGGCCACCTACGTCACGGTCAACGACTACGAGTCGAGCTTGCTGCAGGAGCGCACCGGCTGGTCGGCCCAGGACATCGCCAAGAAGGTCAAGGCCTACTTCATCACCCGCGGCCCGAAGGGCTCCGAGGTGCATACCCCGGACGGGATGATCCACATCCCCTCGGCCACGGCCATGCGGGTGGTCGACCCGACCGGCTGCGGCGACGCCTACCGGGCCGGCCTGATCTTCGGATTCATGAATAACCTCGACCTCGCCACCACCGGCCGGATCGCGAGCTTGATGGGCGCCCTGAAGATCGAACACCTCGGCCCGCAGAACCAGCGCTTCGACTACGCCGAGTTCGCCGAGCAGTTCCGCCAGCAGTTCGGCTACGCGCTCTGACGGCCCGCTGCCGCCGCGCGAGTGGCCGGTACGCGCCCCCTTGACAAGCCCGTCGACACCCGCCTTCCCCGGCGGGTGTTTTCTTTTCAATCAACCACTTGGCACGCGGCGCGAGCATCGCGGGCGCTCCTCGCGGGGCGGCACTGGACTTGAAGTGAAGGAAGTATTAAACGTTGTCGCTGGTCACACGGCCCGCACTGCCTTTTGACCGGGCGTCGACGCGGCAGCGTCTCGTCAGCCAGCCTTCTTCATGATCGACCAGCAAGGACTACAACCCCATGACGCAACGTAATCCGCTCGCAGCAAGCGTTCAGCGCGCGTTGGTGCTCGGCATCGCCAGCACCGCCGCCATCGGCGCCCCGACCTTCGCGCAGACCGCCCCCGCCGGCGAAGAAGCCCAGACCCTCGACGCGGTCGTCGTGACCGGTAGCCGCATCCGCCGCGTCGACGCCGAGACCGCGACTCCGGTTTTCACCATCGACGCCGCTGCCATCGACCGCACCGGTGCGGCGACGATCGGCGACTTCCTGCAGGACATCCCCGCCATCTCGGGCGCGGCGACCAACCCCTCCGTGAACAACGGCGGCGGCACCGGCGCGGCCACCGTCTCGCTGCGCGGCATCGGTGACGAGCGCACGCTGACGCTGCTCAACGGCCGCCGGATGGTCTACAACGACATCAACTCGATCCCGATGGCCGCCATCGCGCGCGTCGAAGTCCTGAAGGGCGGCGCCTCGGCCATCTACGGCACCGACGCCATCGGCGGCGTCGTCAACTTCATCCTGAAGCGCGATTTCGACGGCGGCGAGCTGTCGGTCGGCTACGGCCAGTCGAGCGAAGGTGACGCCGAGCGCACCACTGGCAACGTGACCTACGGCTGGTCGGGCGAGCGCGGCAACGTGCTGCTCAACCTGAACTACAACGACCAGCGCGAGGTTCTGGCCGCCGACCGCGAGTACTCGCGCAACGCCCTGACCCTGTACTCCGGCACGGTCACCGTCGGCGGCTCGAGCCGCACCACCACGGGCCGCTATTCGGTGCCTCGCACCAACGCCGCCGCGAACGGCATCAACTGCGCCGGCACCGGCGCCACCGTCGCGCTGACCCGCATCGCCGGCCGCCCCGGCACGCAGTGGTCCGACTTCCGCTGCTTCAACAACGCCACCGACCTGTTCAACTACCAGGCCGTCGGCAACCTGCAGCTGACGCCGCAGGAGCGCGCCGGCGCGTTCTTCTCCGGCCGCTTCAACATTAATGACAACGTCACGGCCTACGCCGAGCTCTACAACCAGAGCACCCGCGCCTACGGCCAGATCGCCCCGCTGCCGTTCGACGCCCGCCCGGGCCAGGACGAAGTGACGATCTCCCCGAACAGCGTGTTCTGGCCCTTCGCGGGCCTGACCGGCGGGCTCGTCGGCAACGACCTGCGCCTGCGCTTGTCGGCCATCGGCAACCGCCGCTTCTCCTTCAACACGGACGTGACGCAGATCTCGACCGGCTTCGAAGGCGCGATCGGCGACAGCTCGTGGTCGTACGACGTCGGCATGACCTACGGCAAGCTCGAGCAGAGCGGCCTGTCGACCGGCTACCTGTTCACCCCGGCGCTGGCCAGCGCGCTCGGCCCGTCCTTCCGTGATTCGACCGGTGCGCTGCGCTGCGGCACCCCGGCGGCGCCGATCGCCAACTGCACCCCGGTCAACTTCTTCGGCGACCTGTCGTCGCCGGCCGACCAGGCGGCGCTGGCGCGCATTTCGTCGCCGTCGATCAACACGACCGACGCGACGCTGAAGAACTTCTACGCCAACACCTCGGGCGACCTGTTCGAACTCCCGGCCGGCATGGTTGGCGGCGCGTTCGGCGTCGAGTACCGCGAGGAGTCCTCGGCGTTCGAGCCGAGCTTCCTGGCCGTCGTCGACCCCACCAACTACACCTGCCTCATCTCGTCGGAAGCCTGCACCACGCGCGCCGTCGGCGAGTTCGACGTGACGGAGGTCTACGGCGAAGTGCTGTTCCCGCTGCTCGCCGACGCCCCGCTGGCGCAGAGCCTGAACGCCATCGCCGGTGCCCGCTGGTCGGATTACTCGACCTTCGGCAGCACGACCAACTGGAAGGTCGGCCTCGAGTGGCGTCCGATCGACGGCCTGCTCGTCCGCGGCACCGTCGACAAGGTGTTCCGCGCCCCGACGATCAACGACCTGTTCCAGGGTGATTCGGCTTCGTCGGACAGCTTCTCCGACCCCTGCAACCGCTGGCGCGGTGCGCCGGTCGGCAGCCCGCAGCGCCTCGCTTGCGCGAACGTCCCGACCGACGGCACGTTCAACCAGACCGACACGCAGCTCTCGGCGATCAAGGGCGGCAACTCGACCCTGCAGCCGGAAGAAGGCAAGGTGTTCACGTACGGCGTGATCTACGATCCGAGCTGGCTGGAGGGTGCGTCGGTCTCGGTCGACCTGTGGCGCATCTACCTGAACGACACGATCGGCACGGTCGGTACGCAGACCATCCTGAACAACTGCTTCAACAACGGGCAGTTCTGCAACCTGTTCTCGCGCAACGCGTCGGGCGAGATCCTCCGCCTGTTCGACCGCAACGCCAACGTCGGCCGCACCGACACGAAGGGCGTGGACTTCGGCCTGAAGTACCGCCTCGAGGACACCGCGTTCGGCAGCTTCCAGTTCTCGCTGGACACGACCTACACCGCGCAGTTCGACGTCAAGACGATCGTCCTCGGCCAGGTGGTCGCGCAGCAGTACCTTGCCGGCACCTTCCTGTCCTCGGCCAACGGCGGCCTCGGCAACTACAGCCGCGTCCGTTCGCTGGGCTCGCTGGGCTGGTCGATGGGTGACTGGGACGCGCAGTGGACCTCGCGTTACGTGAGCGGCTTCAGCGTTGGCGCGATCTTCCCGAACACCCGCACCAACGTCTGTGCCGACCTTGGCCTTGCCATCGTCGCGGGCGGCACGCCGGGCTGCCAGTTCGATCGCGGTTCGCAGACCTACCACAACCTGCAGGTCGGCTATAACCTCGAGTCGTGGAAGACGAAGTTCCAGATCGGCGTCGACAACGTGTTCGACAAGCAGCCGCCGATCATCTACCAGAACAACTCGCTCAACGGTAATACCGATGAGCGCACGTTCGACACCGTGGGCCGCTACTACTGGGCGACGGCGACCGTGAAGTTCTGATCGACGATCGAACGGAAACAAGGAAACCGCGCGGGGCGACCCGCGCGGTTTTTCTTTGCGCGTCAGTCGAGGGAATAGCCGAAGCGTTCCGCCCAAGGGGCGAGCAGCTCGAGCGTCTCGCCGTCGAACCACGGCCGCCACGCCTGCCACCGACCGACCGCGCGGCGGTTCACCGGCTGCACGACCTGCGTGTAGCTCGGCGTGCTGATGACGCCGCGCGACTTCGCCCGCTCGGTGAAGCCAAGCAGCTCATCGCGCCAGTCGAGGCCGAGGAAGGCGAACAGCCGGCGGCCTTCCCCCGCCACGTCGGCGACGAGGTCCTCGTAGCGCAGCACGTGGGTGGGCACGCCGATGGCGTCGCGGAAATCGAAATACGTGCGGAACACGCGGTCGTACATCCGCGCCGTGCTCTTCAGTGTCTCGAAGGTCACCGCGAAGGCGGGCGCGCGGAAGTTCTGCATCCAGCAGGAGACGACGACGTCGCAGGGGTGGCGCAGCGCCAGCACGGCCTGGGCGTCGGGGAACAGCGCCGCCACCAGCGGCAGGCGGACGAGGTAGAGGGGATTCTTGTCGACCGGGCGCCGAGCCGCGAGATCCGGCCGCTGCCGCTGCACGTCCGCGAAGTACTGGGCGCGGAAGTCGCGGCGATGCGCCGCGGGGAGGTCGACCAGGCCGCCCGGGTAGCCGGCCGGCGAAGCGTTCATGCGGGTCACGAGGCGCTGCAGGAAGGGCTGCTCGTCGAAGGAGGCGAGGCCGGGGTGCGCGTCCAGCAGCTGCTCGAGAAGCGTCGTGCCCGAGCGCGGGAAACCCACGACGAACAGCGGATCCCGGTGGCCGTCGTCGGCTCCCTCGCGAACGCCGGTGCGGAACGCCGGCACGGCGCGATCCAAGGCGGCGAGCAGCCCGTCCTCGCGCATCAGATTCGGATGCGCGGCATTGACGTGCGCGAGGCGCTCCGCGTGGCCCAGGGAGAAGGCCGAAAAAGCCGCGGCGTGGTCGCGCATCTCCACGCAGGCCTTGCCGAGTTCGAAACGGAGGTTGGTGCGCAGCGCGGGATCACGCGGCGGATCGACGAGCACCGCTTCGAACAGCGCGCGGGCGACCTCGGGGCGGCCGCGGCGGGCGGCCAGCCGCGCGTCGAGCTGCGCCAGCGCGCTTCCGACGTCCGGCACGGCGCGCGCGCGCGCCTCGTCCACCCGGGCGCGTACCGCCTCGGCCTCGTCCAGCCGGTTGTGGCGCTCATGACAGGTCGAAAGCCCGATCAGTGCGCCGGGATGCCCCGGGTCTTCCACCAGCAGGGCCTCGAAGGCGCGCTGCGCGTCCGCGTAATTCGCAAGGTTGAGCTGGATCTCGGCGGCCTCGACGCGAAGGTCGAAGGGCAGGGCCGGCGAGCGCAGCGATGCCAAGGTCGCGGCCGCCTGGTCGGTTTCGTCCATCGCGAACAGCACGCGCGCGCGGAACAGAAGGAATTCCGGGTCGAGCGCTTCGAGCGCAAGGGCGCGGTCGATGCAGGTCAAGGCCGGCAGCGGCCGGCCGTTCGCCAGCTCCGCACGCGCCAGCGCATAGAAGAGCGCAGCACTGCGGTCGCCCCGCTGGAAAGCCTGCTGCAGCGGCGGCAGCGCGTCGGCCTCGCGGCCGAGCTCGCACAACGCGTTACCGAGATTCGACCAGTGCTCGGGCACCTGCGGCTGCCGCGCCACCAGTGCCTCGAACAGCGGCAAGGCTTCGGCGGCGCGGCGCTGCTGGGCCAAGGCCAGCGCAAGGACGACCACGGCATCCACGGACGCCGTCAGGGGGTCGCTCGCTCCGGCGATCGCGAGGACACGGCGGGCCCGCGACTCGGCTCCGGTCGCATCGCCCTGTCCGAGCGCTTCGAAGGCCGCCTGGAGCGCCGCTTCCGCGGTCTGCGCCTCGTTGCTCTGGCCTGTGGCCATCCGGGCTCCTTGTCTATGATTCGCCTGCGGCGGCGCGCCGCATCGTAAAGGATTCCCGTGACACCGGCTTCCGATCCGCGTGACCGCCTGTCGCGCTTCGTGCAGGTCTTCGACGACGCCCTGCCCCGGCCCGTGTGCCAACAGCTGGTGCGGGGTTTCGAAGCCCTCGGCGAGCAGCAGGTGGCCAATGGCCGCCACCGTCGCGATTGGCTGTCGGGCAGCGCCTGGACCGAACTCGACATCGGCCCGCTGTCCGACGCCGCCTTCCGCCAGTCGCTGCTCGACGGCATGCACCATTTCCTGGCGCGCTACAACGCCGCGCTCGGGCTGACGCTGCCGGTGCCGGCGACGACCAAGACCAGCGAGTGGATCCTGAAGCGCTACCGGAACGACGGCGACGAACGCTTCCAGCCGCATTTCGATTCGGTGGGGCCGGTCGCGAATCGCTACCTCGTGTTCCTCTGGTACTTGAACGACGTGGCGGACGGCGGCGAAACCGCCTTCGTCGACCTCGATCTTGCGGTCAGGCCGAAGGCGGGGCGCCTCGTCGTCTTCCCGCCGTACTGGATGTTCCAGCACGAGGGCCGCCCGCCGATCAGCGGCGACAAGTACATTCTCTCCACCTACCTGCTGTTCTGAAGGCCGCGTCGCGATGAGCCACCCCACCCTCGCCGCGCTGGCGCGTGCCGTCTACGAGCTGTCCGGCGACCTCCGCGCCTTCGGCCCCGAGGCGGACGCGGTGCTGGGCGGCACCGGAGCGGCGGATGCGCGCGTGCGCGATCTGCTCGCGCAGGTGCACGACCTGCGACAAGCGCTGTCGGCGACGCGGCCGGCCTGGCTCGCCGCGCAGCGCGCGCGACTGGGCCTCGATGCCAACGCCCGCGGCCTGAAGCTGCACATCGGCTGCGGCGCCCACGCGCTGCCCGGCTGGGTGAACCTCGACGTGCATCCGGCCCCACTGTGCTGGAACGTCCAGTGGGGCCTGCCGTTCGCCGACGGGTCAGCCAGCCACGTGTTTGTCTCGCACCTGTTCGAACACCTGTTCTTCCCGCACGACGCGATGGCCTTCCTCGCCGAGCTGAAGCGCGTGCTCGCGCCGGGCGGCCGCGTGCGCCTCGTGGTGCCCGACGTGCGCCAGCTGATTGACGCCTACCAGCGCGGCGACCGGGCCTTCTTCGCGAAACGGGCCGCGCATTGGGCGAACGCCCACGGCGAGGGTCCGCTGCTGGCCCAGTTCCTCAACTACGCCGGCGCCGGCCCGGATCCGGGCTACCTCTTCGAGGCGCACAAGTTCGGCTACGACTTCGAAACGCTGTCGCACCTGCTGCGCGAAGCCGGCTTCGAAAGCGTGGTGCGCAGTGGCTACATGGCCAGCGACGACCCGGCGCTCCGCCTCGACGACCAGAGCGCCGTGGCCGGTGCCACGCACGAGGGCGGCCACTACTCGCTGTTCGTCGAAGCGCTCGCGCCGGCCGCTCCCGCCATCCCGATGCCGACGCCGGCGCACGAGGCCCGCCGCCGCGGCGTGGTGCTGAGGGCGGAACGACGCCTCGAGGAGGCCGAAGCCGCGTTCCGCGAAGCCATCCGCCTTGATGCCCAGATGCCGGCCGCGCACCTTCAGCTCGGCCAGCTGCTGGAATCCAGCGGGCGAGCCACCGAGGCGGTCGGCGCCTACTTCAGGGCGCTGATGATCGCGCAGGGGCGCGGCCTCTGGCTCGATGAAGCGAGCACGCCGCCCGGTCTCCGCGCCGACGTCCTCCATGCGATGGCGGTCGTGCGGGAGCAGCGGGTTCCGGTGCTGATGGGTCTGATGGACCCCCTCGAAGCCCGCTTCGGACGCGAGGCGATGGCGCGCGTCCGCGCCGGTCTCGCCCACCACCTGGGCGCCGAGGCGCATCCGCCGCAGGACGCACGCCAAGCGCCGCGCTTCCTCCACATCCCGGGCCTGCCCGCCACGCCCTGGTTCGACCGGGGGCTGTTTCCGTGGCTGCCCGCACTTGAAGCCGCATTTCCAGCGATGCGCGAGGAAGCGATGGCAGTGCTCGCCCAACGCGACGGCGTGCGGCCGTTCCTGCAGGCACCGGACGGCACCTCGCTCGAACCGTACCTGGGCGGCGATCAGGCGCGCTGGGACGCTTACTTCTTCTACCGCGACGGCCAGCACCATGCCGATGCCGCGCAGCAGGCCCCGCGGACGGCTGCGGCGCTCGAAACGCTGCCGCTGGTGCGGATCCATGAACACGCCCCGGAGATCTGCTTCTCGATCCTCGCGCCCGGGACCCACATCAAGCCGCACTACGGCGTCACCAACGCGCGCGTCGTGGTGCACCTGCCGCTGGTGGTGCCGGACGGCTGCACGTTGACGGTGGGCGGCGACGAGCGGCACTGGCGCGAAGGCGAGGCCTGGGCGTTCGACGACACCTTCCTGCACGAGGCGCGCAATGCGAGCGGCGAGACCCGCGTGATCCTGCTGATGGATGCGTGGAACCCGCACTTGACCGACGCCGAGCGCGTCGCGATCAAGGCCATCGTCGAGGGCATCGGCGACTTCAACCGCGGCTGATCGCCCCCTCGCCGGGGTCAGCTGCCCAGCAGCGCGCGCTCCGCCGCGGTGAGCATCCGCCACGTTCCGGGGTCCAGCCGCAGCGCGTCGAGCGTGAGCCCGCCGATCGCCTCGCGATGCAGGGTGGCCACGGCATTGCCGGTGGCGGCGAACATCCGCCGCACCTGGTGGTAGCGACCCTCGTGCAGCGTCAGCCGAGCCTCGCGCGGGCCCAGCACGTCGAACTCCGCCGGCAGCAGCGGCTTGTGTTCGCCCTCCAGCATCAAGGTGCCGGCAGCGAACAGCGCGGCTTCGTTGCCGCGCAGGTCTTCGGCCAACGTGGCGCGATACACCTTGGGCTGGTGGTACTTCGGGCTGGTGAGGCGATGCAGCAACTGGCCATCATCGGTGAACAGCAGCAGTCCCGAGGTGTCCTTGTCGAGCCGCCCCACCGGCGACACGATCGGGTCGCGCGCCTTCCAGCGCGGCGGCAGCAGGTCGTAGACGAGGCGGCCGGGGTCCTTCGTCGAACACGTCACGCCGACCGGCTTGTGCAGCACGGCGAGCAGGCCCGGCGGTGCATCCAGCGCCTCGCCATCGAAGCGGATGGCCGCGTGCGGCAGCCGATGCCCGCCGCGCGACGGTGCGCCCTCGCCGACTTCGTCATCCACGTACAGCGCTTCGCCGTCCGCACTGGTGACGCGGCCTTCGGCGATCAACGCTTCCACCTCGCGGCGCGTGCCGTAACCCAGCGACTGCAGGTACTGGCGGAGCCTCACCGCCTTGCCGCTCACGGCTTGGGCTCCCACGCGCGGTAGACCTTGAAGCCGCCCTGTTCCGCGAGCAGCTCGCCGCGGCCGAAGACCGTTCGCAGTTCGTCCTCGTAGGGCAGGT
>JAIXTZ010000236.1 GCA_027483745.1 Lysobacteraceae bacterium | reverse complement strand
TCCGCGCCGAGAAGATGCAGGGTGCCGACGGCGACCAGTGCGTCGTCGTCGCCCGGCGTGTCGAGCAGGGCCTTGATGCGCGACACCCAGGCCGCGTTGCGCTGGGTGTTGATGCGCTCATACAACGCTGGGTCACGCGCCTTCATCGCCGCGGCCATGCCCCAGTACAACGCGTCGACGTCGCCTTCGCGCCACTGCCGGTGCAGCCACTCGGTCTCGCTGCGGATCTCGTCGGAGCGCTCGACCACATCGCGCAGCTGCGCGACCTGCACGCCGTACTTCATGCCATCGAACAGGCGGATCTGGTCCGCTGGCGTCTCCAACCCCGCCGTGCGCTTGCCCTCGCGCGTCGCGCGCTGGGCGAGGTGCTTGTCGAGGCCCAGCGCCGGATCGAGGCCAGCGGCCGTCATCTCGGCCATGGTGAGCGTCAGCGCGGCGACCCACGGCTCCATCCGCTGCAGGGCGTCGATCGGCAGGCCGGCCTCCGACGCCAGCTGGAGGGTGGCCGCCCAGGTCGGGGCATCCATCGTCTGCTGCAGGGTGCGGCCGTCCGTACGGATGCCCGCCTGCGCGAACTTCAGACCGAGGCTCGGGTCGGCCAGGGCTTCCGGCGAGAGTTCGAAGAAGACCTGCTCCGCATCGTCGAGCGCCGCATACACCTTCGGATCGAGCGGATAGTCCGCCGCCTCCAACAGGTGGAACGTGCCCAACAGATAGACCGCGTTGTCGCCATCGCTGGCTTTCCAGAGCAGCGGCCGCGGCGGGTCTTCGGCTTGGGCACACACGGTGCCCGACACCAGGGCCAGGAGGCCACCAGCGGCGAAGGCCCTCCAGCCGCGGCCAGCCGACATGCTCAGGGCGACGCCAGCAGCGGCAGCGGCTTCTTCTCGCCCGCTTCGATCCGCAGGTCGAGGCGGTTCGACGGCGGTGGCATCGGGCAGGTGGAGAACTCGGTGAACGCGCAAGGCGGGTTGTACGCACGATTGAAATCGACCACGGTCATGCCCCCGTCCGCCGGCTGGTCCGCATAGAGGAATCGCGCGGCCGCATAGCTTTCGTGGCCACTCGTGCGATCGGCGAAGATGAGGAACAGGCGGCCGTTGCCCTCGTCGACCGCCTCGAGGCGGTATTCGACGCCGTCCTTCTGGAAGACCACGACGCCCGGATTGGCCATCGCCTCCTCGATGCCGAGCACGTTGACGATGGGAATGGTCTGGCCTACCGGATGCGCCTCGAAGCGCGCGTCGAACCGGAAGGCCTGGTCGATCGGGAAGTAGTCGAGGCCAGCGAAACGCGTGCGCGTCGGCGCCAGCGCATCACGCACGCGCAGCCCGTAGTTCTCGCCGCGCTTGATCACGATGAAGCTCGCGTCGCCCTGGTTGAAGCCGACGACCGTCGGCGTACCGCCGTCGGCATCGGTGACGAGCCGCCGCGTTCCGCCATCGGCGGGCTTGCCGTCATACATCACGCCCGATCCGGACGTGGCCCGGAACGTGACCGTGCCGTCGCGCTCCAAGCGGATCATGCCGAGTTCCTCGGGGCCAACGGCAAGGCGCACGCCCTTCGTCGCACCGCTGCCGACGTAGCTGTTGCCGGCCTTGAGCCAGTGCAGGCCGACGAGCGACAGCCAACCGTCGGGCTTCTGCAGGTTCGAGAGGCGCGTTTCGCGGATCTCGTTGACGCTGCGCGCGTGCACCGCGGCAGCGGCGGCGGCGGCCGCTTCGCGCTTGGCCTGGGCGTCGAGCTCCGCCTGCGAGGGGCCGGACTCCCCGGAGCAGCCCGCGGCGACGAGCGCCGCGAGCGACACCGCGAGGACGAGGCGCCAGCAGACGGCGGTACGGGGGGCAATGGTGGGACGCATGCAGGACTCCTTCATCGGCCGCGGAGGAACAATCGATCCAGCTCCGCGAGCTCCAACTGTACGTAGGTCGGGCGACCATGGTTGCACTGTGCCGCGCGCTCCGTCGCCTCCATGTCACGCAGCAGCGCGTTCATCTCCGGTACCGTCAAGCGGCGGTTCGCCCGCACGGAGCTTCGGCAGGCCCAACCGCCCATCAGGCCATGCACCGCTTCCTCCACCTTCCGCGTGCTGCCGTGCTCGCGCAGTTCGGCCAATGCATCCAAAAGCAATGGCTTGGCATCGAGGTCCGCGAGCAGCGCGGGCACGCTGCGCAGCGAGAGCGATTGCGGGCCGGTTCGCCGGACCTCGAATCCGAGCGACGCCAGAAGGGCCGCATGCTGCTCGGCGGCGTCCGCGTCGCGCTCGCTGACCGCGAGGGCCTCGGGCACCAGCAGCGGCTGCGCCCGGAGATCCTGTGCGGCGAACGCAGCCTTCATGCGCTCATACGTGATCCGCTCGTGTGCCGCGTGCATGTCGACGAGGACGAGGCCCTGAGCGTTCTGCGCCAGCACGTAGACACCGTGAAGCTGCGCCAGGGCGAATCCGAGCGGCGGAGCCACGGTGTCATCGACTCCCGCCGGCGCCGCAGCGCCGTCCACCGCATGCTGCGCAGCAGCGGCGGGGAAAGGCGTTGGCGCCCTTGGGGCCGCCACTCCGGTCGCGCTCGCTTCGTGACCACCGGAGGCGGCGTACAGCGTTCGGTAGGCGGCCATGGTGTCGCCCACCGACAGGCCCAAGCGCGATTGGTCGGCCGCTGCCCACTGCGGCAGCCCGGCCACGGGGCTCGGCGTAGGGCCCACCGGGCTCGACGGTGCGCCCGCCGTATCGGTGGGCCGGGCATCGGCCAAGGCTTCATGCAGCGTGCGAAAGATGAAGTCGTGCACCAGCCGGCCATCGCGGAAACGCACTTCGTGCTTGGCCGGATGGACGTTGACGTCGACGCGGCGCGGATCGAGCTCGAGGAACAGCACGAAGCTCGGATGCCGGCCGTGGTAGAGCACGTCGGCGTAGGCCTGGCGGACCGCGTGCGCGACGATGCGATCACGGACGGCGCGGCCATTGACGTAGAAGAACTGCTGGTCGGCGCTGCTGCGTGAGGCGGTTGGCAGGCCGATCCACCCGTGCAGGCGAAGGCCGGCCTGGGCGTGGTCGAGGCCAAGCGCGCGTTCGTGGAACTCCGGGCCAAGCGCCTCCGCTAACCGCTTCGGGGCATCGCCACCGTTGGGGCGGTAATGCCGGAGCAGTCGCCCGTTGTGGTTGAGCTTCAGTTCGATGGTCGGGCGTGCGAGGGCGAGCTGCCGAAGCCAGTCCTCGACATGGCCGAGCTCCGTGCGTTCGGCTTTCAGGAACTTGCGCCGCGCCGGCACGTTGAAGAACAGATCGCGCGCCTCGACGGTGGTGCCCTGCGCGTGCGGATGCGGCATCACCTCGCCGAGTCGCCCGCCCTCGACATCAAGCTTCGCGCCGCGCTCCTGCGTGGCCGTTCGTGAAGCCAGGGAGAAACGACTTACCGAAGCGATCGAGGGCAATGCCTCGCCGCGGAAGCCGAGGGTCGCCACGGCTTCGAGATCGTCGAGGCTGGCGATCTTGCTGGTGGCATGCCGCGAGACGGCCATCGGCAGCTCGGAGGGCGCCATGCCGATTCCATCGTCACGGATACGGATCAGGCGGGCGCCGCCCTCCTCGAGGTCGATCTCGACCCGTTGGGCGCCGGCATCCAGGGCGTTCTCGACGAGTTCCTTCACGACCGACGCGGGCCGCTCGACGACTTCGCCGGCGGCGATCTGGTTGATCAGGACTTCGGGGAGCAGCTGAATCGGCATGCCGGCATCACGCGGGAACAGAGCCCGATGATACCGGGGGCGCGCGCCGCGACGCGTGCGGATTACTCCGGCGCGGCCGGGATGCGCAGGCGCTCGCCCACGCGCACGACGTCGTCGCGCTTGTCGTTGGCACTGCGCAGCTGGCTCAGCGAAATGCCGTGCCGTGCAGCGATCAGGCCGAGGGTTTCGCCGCGGGCGACGACGTGCTGGCGCGCCCCGCGCGAGGGATTCGCGGCGAACCACGTGCCCGGCGGCGGCTGCGAGCCGAAATAATCGCTGACGCCGCGGGCGACCACTTCAGCGAGGCGGCGACGGAAGCCCGCATCGTTGAGCTTGCGCTCGTCGGCGGCATTGGTGATGAAACCCGTCTCCACCAACATGGAGGGGACGTCGGGCGAGCGCAGCACCCAGAAATTGGCGCGCTCGACCTGCGGCTTGTGCGTCTTGCCGACGCTGCGCAGTTCGTCGAGCACGTGGTTGGCGGCCTCGTCGGAGACGCGCATGGTGGCGCTCTGCGAGAGGTCGAGCAGCACCGCGGCGAGGCTGCGGTCCTTGTCCTCGAGGCTCACGCCGCCCACGAGGTCGGCATTGTTCTCGCGGTCGGCGAGGAAGCGCGCCGCTTCGCT
>JAIXTZ010000180.1 GCA_027483745.1 Lysobacteraceae bacterium | reverse complement strand
CTTGCCCACCGGGATGGCACGCCCAACTTCGAGCAGCTGCCGGATGCGGCCTCGGCACGGACGTTTTTCGAGCGCGAGTTCCCCGATGCCCTGGCGTTGATGCCGGGCCTCGCCGCCGACTGGGCCGACAACCCGACCAGCGGCCTGGCCACGCTGCGCTTGAAGCGCTGGCATCTCGACGGGCGCGCCGTGCTGATCGGCGATGCCGCGCACGCGATGGTGCCTTTCCATGGCCAGGGCATGAACTGCGCCTTCGAGGACGTCGCGGCGCTCGACCGCCTGATGGTCGAGCATGCGGAGACCGTCGACGCCTTCGCGGCCTTCGAGGCCGACCGTCGCCCGAATGCCGAGGCGATCCAGGCCATGGCGCTGGAGAACTACGTCGAGATGCGCGATTCCGTGGACAACCCGGACTGGCGGCGCCAGCGGGCGCTGGAACTGCGGTTGGCCGAGCGCCATCCCGGGCGCTTCGTGCCGCGCTACTCGATGGTCAGCTTCACCCGGACGCCCTATGCCGTCGCGATGCAGCGGGGCCGTTGGCAGCGCGAGTTGCTGGTCGAGGCGACGCACGGTGTCGACGAGCTTTCCAACATCGATCTCGCGGCCCTCGACGCGCGCATCGTCGATGGCCTCTCGACGCTGCCCGCCGACTGGCTGGAACTCGCCGCGTGAGTTTCCTCTGGTACGACCTCGAGACCTTTGGTCGCGACCCGCGCCGTTCGCGCATCGCCCAATTCGCCGCCATCCGGACGGATGACGACCTTTGCGAGGTCGATGCGCCCGTCTCGCTGTTCTGCCAACCCGCCGAGGACCTGCTCCCCTCGCCGATCGCCACCGCGATCACCGGCATCGCGCCGCAGCGCGCCAAGGCGGAGGGCCTGATCGAGGCGGCGTTCTTCGCCCGCGTCCACGAGCTGATGGCCGAGCCCGAGACCTGCTCGGTCGGCTACAACAGCCTGCGATTCGACGACGAGTTCATCCGTTTCGGGCTGTACCGCAACTTCTACGACCCCTATGAGCGCGAATGGCGCAACGGCAACAGCCGCTGGGACCTCCTGGATGTGCTGCGACTGGCGCGTGCGCTGCGTCCGGACGGTTTGACGTGGCCGCTGCGCGAGGATGGGAACCCCAGCTTCAAGCTCGAGGAGCTGGCGACGGCCAACGGCGTTCGCGAGGGCATGGCGCATGAGGCGCTGAGCGACGTCCGCGCGCTGATCGCGCTGGCGCGGAAGCTCAAGGATGCCCAACCCCGCTTCTGGGATTACGTGCTGAAGCTGCGCGACAAGAAGACCGTGCGTGGGCTGTGCGATCTCGTGGCGCACACGCCGATGCTGCACGTCTCGGGTCGCTTTCCCGCGGAGCGACGCCATGCGGCGCTCGTCGCACCGATTGCCGTGCATCCCCTCATCGGCACGCGGGTGATCGCCTACAATCTCGACACGGACCCGGCGGCGTTCATCGATCTCGATGACGAAGACCTGAAAGCTCGCCTCTACACGCCGCGGGCGACGCTGCCCGAGGGCGTCCAGCGCCTTCCGCTCAAGGAAATCCACACCAACCGCTGCCCCGCGGTGCTGCCGCTCGCCCACGTTCGACCGGTGGAGCTCGAACGCCTGCAGCTGGATCCTGTCGTGGCGCACGAGCGCGCGGAATGGTTGGCTGCGCACCCGAAGTTCATCGCACGCTGCGTGTCGCTGTTCGCCAAGACGCGCGATTTCGGCGAGACCGACGTCGACGGCGACCTTTACGGTGGATTTTTCAGCGACGCGGATCGCCGGCTGTTCCCGCGGATCCGTACGGCCGATCCGGCGAACCTTCCGGCGTTCGAGCCCCAGCTGCAGGACCCCCGGCTCAAGGCCCTGCTCTTCCGCTACCAGGCCCGGAACTGGCCCGAGACGCTTGACGCGGCGCAGCGTCGGGTTTGGGACGCGTGGCGCCGTGACCGGTTTCACGAACCGGCGCCTGCGGAGGGCACGCTTGCGAGCTACCTCACGGAACGCGAAGCTGGGCGGGCGATGCCGGTGGTCCCCGGTGACAATGCGGCGCTCCACGCCGCCGACGCCTGGGTGCGCGACCGGCTGGCCGACTTGGGGATCGACGTCCCCGACACCCTTGCCTGAGGAGGCACGACGATGCTGGGGATCGTGTTCACCGAGTTCATGGAGATGGTCGAGGAGCGCTTCTCGCCCGAGATCGTCGATCGGATCATCGAGAAGGCCGCGCCAGCGAACCAGGGCGCGTACACCGCGGTCGGTTACTACCCGCACGAGGAAATCGTCGCGCTGGTGGTGGCGCTATCGGAGCAGACCGGCGTCGCTCCCGGTGCCCTCGTTCAGGCGTTCGGCGAGCATCTTTTCGGACGCTTCACGCAAGGCTACGCCTCGCTCATCGAGGGGCGTCGCGGCACCATCGACCTGCTGTGCCAGCTCGACGGCGACATCCACGTTGCCGTGCGCAAGCTTTACCCCGAGGCCCGTCTTCCCCGGTTTCACGTGATGTCCCGGGAGGGCGATGTCCTCAAGCTCGCCTACGAGTCGCCCCGCGGCATGGAGGATCTGGCCCAAGGGCTCATCCTCGGCGCCATCCGGCACTTCGGGGAGACGTTGCAGGTGGATTGGGAACACGGAACGTACGAAGGCCGCGCGGTTTCGGTGTTCCATGTCCGTCCCCGCCCCTGAGGAACCACGCCCGGCGGACGACCTCCACGAGCGCCGCCTCGCGCGCGAACGCGCCGCCCGCAAGGAGGCCGAGCGCCTTCTTGAACGGAAGAGCCTGGCCTTGTTCGAAGCGCTGCAGGCGTCGGAACGCTCGCAGCGTCGTCTTGAGCTCGCGCTCTGGGCCAGTGGCGAATCCATCTGGGAATGGGCTGCGGAAACCGACGTGGTGCGCAGTACGCGCTACGTCGCGCTCGACGCGCCGCCCGAGGAAACCTCGACCCTGCTGATCGACGTGTTGGACGCGATCCATCCCGCCGATGTCGAGTCCGTGGCCCTGGCGTGGCGCCTGCACCTCGCGGGAAGTACCGCCGAGTACGACATGCAGTTCCGGCTCCGCAACGGCCAGTCCTGGCTGCGCAGCCGAGGCCGGGTGATCGAGCGCGACGCGGCGGGCAATGCGCTCCGCATGGTTGGAACGACCAAGGACATCACACGCCAGCGCGAGAAGGACGAATCCTTGCGAGTCCTCGGACACGCCTTCGCCAACTCGCGCGACGCCCTCGTCCTGTGCGATGTCGACTGGCGGATCCTGGAATCGAACGCGGCATTCCACGCCCTGTCGGGCTTGAGCCACGAACGGGCCCGCAGGACGGCGATGGCGCGCCTGCTCCCCGCGCTCCATGCAGCGTCGACCCGCGATGGTCCGGACGCCACCCACCTGTGGGTGCCGGATTGCCGCCTGGAGGCCGGTGCGGCCAGCGTGCCGGTCGACGTATCGGCGACGCTGCTGCAGGGCACGGGGGAGCGGACGTCGCAGTGGATCGTGTCGATCAAGGATCTCAGCGAGGCCAAGCGGCTCGAGATCGAGCTCGCGGCGGCGTCCCGCACCGACCCGCTGACCGGCCTGCTCAATCGCGCCGCGATGCAGGAGATCCTGCTGGGTCGCATCAGTGATGCCGGGCATCGTCCCCTGCCCGTCCTCTGGATCAACCTCGACGAGTTCAAGGCCGTGAACGACGGCCTCGGAGCGCGCGAGGCCGATGGCGTGATCGCCCACTGCGCGGCGCGGGCGCAAGGTCTTTTGCCTGAAGGCTGGCTGCTCGCCCGTTGGGGCGGCGATGAGTGGCTCGCCATCGGGCCACCGGGAGAAGACGTCCAACAGGCGTTGGCGCTCGCACGCCTGCTCCTCGGCCGCATCGCCGAGCCGATCACGGCCTCGGCAACGACGCTCTCCCTGACCGCCAGCGCGGGGGTCGCGGTCTACCCCGAGGACGGTGAATCGGCGGAGGCCCTGGTGCTCAACGCCGGCACGGCGCTTCGCCATGCGAAACGCCGGGGACGCGCCCGGGTCGAGGCCTACGAGCCGCGCATGGACGAGCATGGCCTGCAGCGGCTCACCATGGTCAGTCTGCTGCGTCGCGCCTGCGAGACGGAGGCCTTCCGTTTCGTGGCCCAGCCCCGTGTCGACACCGCGCGCCGCGTCGTCGGGCATGAAGTGCTGGTTCGCTGGTATACCCCCGAGCTGGGCTGGGTCAGCCCTGCGCAGTTCATCCCGCTTGCGGAGGAAAACGGGCTGATCGATCGGATCGGCCGCGCGGCCATCCGCGCCGCGGTCGTCTTGGTCACGCAACTCCGCCGCTCGGGCCGCCACGCACGCGTGAGCGTGAACCTCGCGGCGAAGCAGCTGCAGGACCCGATGCTGGCCGAGGTGCTGCTTTCCGAACTGGCGGCCGGCGGTGCGACGCCCGCGGACTTCGAACTCGAAGTCACCGAGACCGGACTGGTCCAGGACATCGCCGGTGCGCACCGCCTGCTCACCCAGCTGCGCAGCGAGGGCTTCACCCTCGCGCTGGATGACTTCGGCACCGGGTACTCGTCATTGAGCTACCTACAGACCCTGCCCTTCCACAAGGTGAAGCTCGACCGCAGCTTCGTGAAGGACGTCGCCGAGGACGCCCGTGCCGCGCGACTGGTCGGCGGCGTCGTCGACCTGTGCCGTGCACTCGACATGCAGGTGGTCGCCGAAGGGGTCGAAACAGAAGGCCAGTTCGCCCGGCTGGTCGCCCTTGGCGCGCCGGAGTTCCAAGGCTTCTACTTCCACCGCCCCTTGGATTTCGACGCGATCGCCCAGCTGCCCTGAGCAAGGCTTGATCCAGCAGGCGAAGTTCGCGATCAGCGTTCTTCGGCCTGCGCGCGCTGGGCGAGCCGCTCCACCCGCTCCATGGTGGCGGCCATCGATCGGCGCAGCTCGAACAGCTCGTGCTCGAGGCTGGGATGCGCTTCGTCGCCGCCGCGCCGCGCCTCGTCCATCCGCTCGTTCTCGACCTGCGCCTCCTGCATCGAGTTCATCACCACGCCGATCACGAGGTTGAGGATCACCATGGTCCCAAGCACGATGAACGACACGAAGAACAACGACGCGAGCACCGGCTGCGCGTTCGATGCGGTGCACAGGGCTTCCACCCCGTCGTAGCCGAAGTTCTCGCAGCCGTACATCTGCGTGTAGAGGGTGGTGGACCAGTTCTCGCCCGTCACGACGATGAAGAGCGTCAAGACCGCCAGCGGCAGCGTGCCGAAATGGACCGGATCGTTCTCGCCGAACAGGAACACCGCGGCCACGCCGTACACGTAGAAGTGCATGACGAGGAACAGCCCCACGTACCCCATGCTCGGCAGCGACTTCAGCAGGGTACCGACCAGCACCTGCAGGCGCGGAAGGGCATGCACCAGGCGCAGCACGCGCAGCAGCCTCAGCAAGCGGAGGACGGTGGCCGACTGCGAGCCGAGCGGCAGCAGGCAGGCCACGACGATGGCGAAGTCGAACACGTTCCACGCGTCACGGAAGTAGTGCCATGGCTTCGGCGAGAGCGCGGCCATTTTCAGCACGATCTCCGCGCAGAAGATCGCCAGCACGATGCGGTCGAGCGAGTGCAGCAGGTCGCCGTGCGCGGCGACCATCGCCTTGTCGGTTTCCACACCGACAAGGACCGCTGCAAACAGGATGACGCCGGTGATGAAGCGCTGGAATGACGTGGACTGGACCACGCGTTGGGCGAACGCCTGAAGGGACATCGGATGGACGTGCTGACGAAATTCCGGGCCGACAGTCTCGCTTCCCGACTCCCTCCTGCCAAGCGCTCAGGCGCTGCGCCGACCCTCGCTGCCCAGCAGGCGAGCCATGGCCAAGGCCGCGGCGACGCCACCGCCCTGTGCCAGCACGAACCCAAGGACGTCTTGCGGGCGGATGCCGGCGAAGGTTGTGGTGAGGGAGCGGGCGAGCGTCACCGCGGGGTTTGCGAACGACGTGCTCGACGTGAACCAGTAGGCCGCGAAAATGTACGCGGCGACCAGCCCGGGCAATGCCGCTGGGCGGTGGCGCGCGCCGAGAAGGATGGTCATCAAAAGGCCGAAGGTGGCCACGCCTTCGCTCAGCCACTGCGACGCGCCGCTGCGCGCTTGGGTGCCAGCCTGGACCAAGTCGAGACCGAACATCGCGTGGGCGACCACCACGCCGATGACGGCGCCCAGTCCATGCGCGGCGGAGTAAAGCAGCGCATCGCGGGACGACTGCTCGCCGCGAATCGCCATCGCCAGCGATACGGCCGGATTGAAATGCGCTCCTGAGATCGGCCCGAGGACCGTGATCAACACGTACAGCATCCCCGCGGTCGCGCCGGCGTTGGCGAGCAGCGCCATCGCCTCGTTCCCGTCGGCCAGGGCCACCCCCATCACGCCGGAACCGACGACCGTCGCAAGCAGCAGCGCCGTGCCGAGCCCCTCGGCGAGGAGCTGGCGAGGCAGCACGCTCACAGCGAATCCAGCAGGGCCTTCACCCGTGCCGAAATCTCGTCGCGGACCACGCGGTACTCCGGGTCGTCCATGTGTTTCGGGTCGGGGAGGCCCCAGTCCTCGCGGCGCTTCGCGGGGATCCACGGGCAGTTGTCGCCGCAGCCCATGGTGACCACCGCGTCGAACTCGCCGTCGATCTGATCGAGCGACTTCGAATCGTGGCGCGTGAGGTCGTAGCCCAGCTCGGCCATGAAGCGGATGGCCTTCGGGTTGATGACGCCCGAAGGCTTCGAGCCGGCGCTCAGGGCCTCGACGGCGTCACCGCCGTGAATATGGGCGAAGGCCTCGGCCATCTGGCTTCGGTTGGCGTTCTCGACGCAGACGAACAGGACGCGCTTCTTCATGGACGTTTTTGCGGTTTCGGCGGGGCGGGTCTGGGGCTGCAGGTCGCGACGGGGCCACAGGGGGCGTCACCGGCGCAGCAGTTCTCGGTGAGGTAGTCGATCAGCGCGTTCATCCGGGCGTAGTGGGCGCGCAGCCGGATGATCCGGCCCTCGCGTTCGTCACGCACCAGGCCCGCCGCGCGCAAGATGTTCAGGTGCGCGCTGAGCGTGGCGGGCGGCACATCCAGCGCCTCGCGCAGGGCGCCGACGGCGAGCCCCGCATCACCTGCCTGCACGAGCGTCCGGAACGCCGCCAGCCGGGTCGGATGGGCCAAAGCGCTGAGGGCATCGAGTGCGACGGCAGCTTTCATTTTTCGATTATTCTGGAATAGTCGAATTGAATCAACCGGTGCATCGTCGTCCAGTGAGAAGATGGTGTCGCCGCGTCGCTTCGAAGCCTTCCACCCATGCCCCTTCCGTCGCGGCATTTCGCCGTCTTCTACTTCTGCTTCTACGCGGCGTTGGGCGCCTACACGCCCTACGTCGCGCGCTTTGTCGACCACCTCGGCTTCAGCGGCCTGGTCGCCGGAGGCATGCTGGGCCTGTGGTACGGCTCGCGCATCGTCGCGCCGCCGCTGTGGTCGCGGGCCGTGGCGCGAAGCGATCGCCCCGGCATCTGGTTGCTCTCCGGGTGCCTGCTCGCGGCCGCTGGCTTCGCGTCGTTCGGCGTCGTCAGCACGGTGCCCCAGCTGTTCGCGGCCATGCTGTTCTTCGGCGTCTTCTACAACGCCGTGATGCCGCAGTTCGAGGCGATGACCCTCGCGGCGATCGCGCATGCACCGGAGCGCTATGGTCGGCTCCGGGTCTGGGGTTCGGTGGGCTTCCTCGTGGTCGCCGGGACCTACGGCGCCCTGTTCGATGCCTGGGGCGAGTCGCTCTTCGTCTGGGCCACCCTGCCCTGGTTCGCCTTGATGGCCTGGGCGGCATGGCCCTACCGCGGTGAACGTCGGCACGCGGGGGACGTCCGCGTTCCGCGCGTCGCGATGCGAACCCTGTGGCGTCGGCCGGGCGCACGCTCCCTGCTGCTGCTCGCGATGCTGGTCCAGGCCGGCTTCGGGGCGTTCTACGTGTTCTACACCCTTCATCTCCGCGCCAACGGCCACGACGGGCTCGCGGTCGGGCTGCTTTGGGTGGTCGGTGTTTCCGCGGAGATCGCGCTGTTCTGGGCGGCGCCGCGGCTGATCCGTCGTTACGGCACCGCGCCGCTGATGACGGTTTGCCTCGCGGTAACGGTGCTGCGCTGGGTCGGCGTCGCGCTGTTTGCTGAGTCGATGCCGGCGATGCTGGTGGCGCAGGCCACTCACGCCTTGGGCTTCGCGCTTTTCCACGCCTGCCTGATGCAGCGAATGGCGGGCCTGTTCCCCGGCGCCGAGGCCAGCGCGGGCCAGGGACTGCTCTACGGTTTCTCGTCAGGCCTCGGCGGCGTCATCGGTGCGCTGCTCGCCGCTGGACTGTGGGAGGGCGCCGGCGGCAGCGCGGCCTTCCTCGGCGGTGCGGGGCTCACCGCCGTGGCCCTCGCCCTGCATTGGCGAGCCGGCGCCAGCGCGCGTGGCGAGGGCAACCCGCGCGATGCCGCGGCCACGCCAGCGTGATCGTCGTTATTCGTTCGATACGCCGTGCGGGACGTGCCCCGCGGCGACGTGCCGCATCGCGCTCTCGATGTTGTGCATCGAGTCATCGAAAAAGATGTCGGCACCGAAGGTGTCGAGGAAGGGGCCTTTCGGGCGTCCCCCGAGGAACAAGGCCTCGTCCAGGCGGATGCCCCATTCGCGCAGGGTCAGGATCACGCGCTTGTGTGCCGGGGCGGAACGCGCCGTCACCAACGCGATGCGGATTGGCGGGTCGTTGGCGGGCAGCGCCTGCTGCAAGGTGTGCAGCGCGGAGAGAAAGCCCCGGAACGGCCCGCCGGAAAGGGGTTCGAGCGCGCGTTCGGTCTCGTGCTCGTGGAAGGCCTGAAGGCCCTCCTCCTGCGAGACGCGTTCGCTCTCGTCACCAAAGATCACCGCATCGCCGTCGAAGGCAATGCGCAGCTGCGGATGGCGATCGACCGGAGGAAGGCCGGTGGGCAGGATCGTCGCGGCGGCGACGCCGTGCTCCAACGCGCTGCGCACGCTGGCGGGGTTAGCGCTGAGGAACAGCTGGGCGCCGAAAGGCCGGATGTACGGATGCGTATCGGCACCGCTGGTGAACACCGCACGGACGATGCCCAACCGGTAGTGCTCGATGGCGTTGAAGATGCGTAAACCGGTGTCGGCGGAGTTGCGCGACAGCAGGATGACTTCGACCGGCGGCACGCCCTCCGGAAGCAGCGCGTTCAGCGCCAGCAGCTTGCGCACCAGCGGGAAGGCGATGCCCGGCTGCAGCGGTTCGTCCTCGCGTTCGCGCTGGTACGCCGCATAGGCCTTGAGGCCTTCCCGTTCGAACAGGGCGTGGCCGTCCTCGAGGTCGAACAGGGCCCGCGCGGTAATGGCGACGACCAGCGGGCGCATCAGCTCTCGAACTGCTCGTTGAGGATGCGATCGGCCAAGTCATGCTCGGGGTCGAAGAGCAAGGTCACCGTGTGGATCCGCGACTCGCGGATGCGCACCTCGACGACGTTGCGCACCTCGTGCGAGTCGGCAGTGGCGCTGACCGGGCGCTTCAACGCATCGAGCACCTCGATGCCGATCTCAGCGTCAGACCGCAGCAGGGCTCCACGCCAGCGACGCGGCCGGAACGCGGCGATCGGCGTCATCGCGATCACGTCGGAACCGAGGGGCAGGATCGGCCCGTGCGCCGAATAGTTGTATGCCGTGGACCCGGCCGGCGTCGCCACCAGCATGCCGTCGCAAACCAGCTCATCGAGCTTGCGTTGGCCGTTCACCGCGATGCGCAGATGGGCGGTCTGCCGCGTCTGCCGCAAGAGCGAGACTTCGTTGTAGGCCAGCGAGGTGATCGTCTGACCGCCCTCGGTGACGGCCTCCATCTCAAGTGGCCGCAGCACGTTGTGACGGGCCCGTGCCAGACGCTCGCTCAGGCCTGCGGCACGGTACTGGTTCATCAGGAAACCCACCGTGCCGAGCTTCATGCCGTAGACGGGCAGTGCGTTCTGCGCATGCCGGTGCAAGGTCTGCAGCATGAAGCCATCGCCACCGAGCGCGACCAGCACTTCGGCCTCCGTGGGCGGGCAGTGCCCGTGGACGGCTTCCAACGCTTGCCGTGCCGCCTCGGCTTCCGCCGTCGGGCTCGCGAGGAACGCGATGCGTGAGAACGCCATCTGGGTCCAGCCCCGTCAGCCGACGCGCCCGCCGGCCGCGGCGATCTGGCCGAGGCGGCGCACGGCGACCAGCAGCGTCGCGTAGTCCATCCCTCGCAGATTGCGCATGTCGGCGAACATGGCCAGCGTGTAGCGCAGGGTCGAATCCTCGCGCGAGAGCCATGCGCCGACGGCATCGGCGGCGCCCCTGCCGGCCGGCGTGCCGGCCAGCACCTGGCCGACCAGCGTGCTCTGCTGCTGCTGCAGTTCGTCGCGCAGCGCACCCCGGGCCTGGGCGTGCCAGCGGCCTTCGACCGGCAGCAGCTCCACCTGGTCCATCAGCCACTTTGTGTGCAGCGCGTCGGAGAGCGAGAAATACACGCGGGCGACGTCAGCGACCGGCAGCTTGCGCTGCAAGGCGATCTGCACGATGTCGAGGCCGTAGGCGAGGAAGGGCAGCGCCGCGAAATCAGCCGCCAGTGCTGGCGCGAAGCCCTTGCGGGTCCACGCCTCGATGCTGGCGTCGTATTGCGCCTTGGCTTCGCCGGGGAGGGCCTTGGGCAGCATGGCGCGCAGCTCGCCCAGGCTGGCCGAGTAGCGCTCGACCATCGACGCGATGACGAGTTGTTCGCCCGGCAGGTTGAGCATCCAGCGGGTGTATTGGCGCAGCAGGTTCCAGACCGCCATCAGCGCGTCGATCTGCGAGGATTCCGGCACCTTGAGATCCGCAGCATCGATCGCCGACCACCACTGGCGCGCACCGAGGATCTCCCGCGCGATGGTGTAGGCCTTGGCGATCTGCGCGGGCTGCTCGCCGGTGTCTTCCTGCATGCGCAGCACGAAGGTGGAACCCATGCGGTTCACCATCGAGTTGGTCACCGCCGTGGCGATGATCTCGCGGCGCAAGCGATGGCCTTCCATGTCGGCCGCGTAGCGCTCCTGCAGAGCCTTCGGGAAATAGCGCTGCAGCTCGCGCGACAAGTAGGGATCTTCCGGGACGTCGCTGTCCAGCAGCTGGTTGAAGATCACGATCTTGTCGTAGCTGAGCAGGATCGACAGCTCCGGCCGCGTCAGGCCGAGGCCGCGCGAGCGACGGTCGCTGAACTCCGCGTCGGACGGCAGGAACTCGATGGCGCGGTCGAGCAGGCCCTGCGATTCCAGCGTGCGGATCAGGTGCTGGAAGCTGCCGAGGCGCGGCACGCTCATCCGCTCCATCAGGCTGATGGCCTGGTTCTGGCGGTAGTTGTCGTTGAGCACCAGCTCACCGACCTCGTCGGTCATCGCGGCGAGCAGCGTGTTGCGCTGCTCGAGCGTCAGGCCCCCGCGCGCCATCACCGCGCCGAGCAGGATCTTGATGTTGACCTCGTGGTCCGAGGTGTCGACGCCGGCCGAGTTGTCGATGAAGTCGGTGTTGAGCAGCACGCCATTCAGCGCCGCCTCGATGCGGCCCTTCTGCGTCATGCCGAGGTTGCCGCCCTCGCCCACCACCTTGCAGCGCAGCTCGCGGCCGTCGACGCGCAGGCCGTTGTTGGCGCGGTCGCCGGCGTCGGCGTGCGTCTCGGTGCTGGCCTTGACGTAGGTGCCGATGCCGCCGTTCCACAGCAGGTCGACGGGCGCCTTGAGGATGGCGTTCATCAGCTGGGCGGGCGTCATCTGCTCCGCATCGCCCTCGATGCCGAGCGCGGCACGCACTTCCGGGCTGACCGGAATGTGCTTCGCCGAACGCGGATAGATGCCGCCGCCGGCCGAGATCAGCGACTTGTCGTAGTCGTCCCAGCTCGAACGCGGGAGCTTGAACAAGCGGTCGCGCTCGACGAACGAGCGCGCGGAGTCCGGGTTCGGGTCGAGGAAGATGTGGCGATGGTCGAAGGCCGCGAGCAGGCGGATGTGCTTCGAGAGCAGCATGCCGTTGCCGAACACGTCGCCGGACATGTCGCCCACGCCCACGCAGGTGAAATCCTGGGTCTGCGAATCGCGGCCCATGGCGCGGAAGTGGCGCTTCACCGACTCCCAACCGCCGCGGGCGGTGATGCCCATGCCCTTGTGGTCGTAGCCCACCGAGCCGCCCGAGGCGAAGGCGTCGCCCAGCCAGAAGCCGTGCTCGGCGCTGATGCCGTTGGCGATGTCGGAGAAGGTGGCGGTGCCCTTGTCGGCGGCGACGACCAGGTACGGGTCGTCCGCGTCATGGCGCACGACGTCGAGCGGCGGGACGATGTTGCCGTCGACGATGTTGTCGGTGATGTCCAGCAGGCCGTTGATGAAGCGCTTGTAGCTGGCAATGCCCTCGGCCATCCACGCGTCGCGATCGGCGCTCGACGGCAGGCGCTTCGGGAAGAAGCCGCCCTTCGAACCGACGGGCACGATGACCGTGTTCTTCACCATCTGCGCCTTGACGAGGCCGAGCACTTCCGTGCGGAAGTCCTCGCGGCGGTCCGACCAGCGCAGGCCGCCGCGCGCCACCGGGCCGAAGCGCAGGTGCACGCCCTCGACCCACGGCGAGTAGACGAAGATCTCGCGGTAGGGCTTGGGCTTCGGCAGGTCCGGCACCTTGGACGGGTCGAACTTGAAGCTGATGTAGTCCCGGCCCTTCGTCTGGTGGAAGCTGGTGCGCAGCGTGGCCTGGATGACGGCCTTCAGGCTGCGCAGGATGCGGTCCTCGTCGAGGCTCGACACCTTCTCCAGCACGGCGCCCATGGCTTCCTCGATCCCCGTCATCGCGGCGTGGCGTTCCAGCCCGATGGCCTGCGCCGCGGCATCGACGGCGCCGGCGAGCGCCACGCGATCGGCCTCGGAGAGCCCGGCCAAGACGCGGCCGAGCGCGTCACGGGCCGCGGCGGAGCGCGCGGCGTCGGCGCCACCGCGTGCCGGGCTGAAGCGCGACTCGAACAGTTCCGCCAGCAAGCGCGCGACCAGCGGGTAGCGCACCAGCGTCTCTTCCATGTACGTCTGCGAGAACGGCACGCCGGTCTGCAGCAGGTACTTGGCGTAGCCGCGCAGCATCGCCACCTGCCGCCAAGTCAGGCCGGCGGCGAGGACCAGCTTGTTGAAGCCATCGTTCTCGGCATCACCCGACCAGATGCGGGCGAAGGCGTCCTCGAAATCGGCACGGGCCGCGGCGAGGTCGCCGAGCGGGCGTTGGGCCTGAACCACGAAGTCCTGGATCGCGACGACCCGACCGTCGGCTTCCAGCTCGTACGGGTGCTCGGACAGGATGCGCAGGCCCAGGTTCTCGAGCATCGGCAGCGCATCCGAGAGGGCGATCACGCGGTCGAGGCGCATGGCCTTGAAGCGCAGGCCGTCCTCGCCCTGGTAGAGCTTGAGCGCGAGGTCCTTCTCGGAGGCGAGCTGGTCGGCACGGACGAGGTCCTTCGCCGCCATCTCGGGCGTCACGGCATCGATGTAGCCGGGCGGCAAGCCCTTGGCGAATCGCCGCGCCAAGCGCAGCCCGTCGCTCTCGCCCTTCGCACGCACCAAAGCGTCGCGAAGGCCGTCCTGCCAGTTGCGGACGATGGCGGCGACGCGCTGCTCGAGGGCGGCCGCGTCGGCAGCGACCGTCGCGCCGGCCTTCGGTCGGATGACGAGGTACATCTGCGCCAGCGGCGACTCGCCGATGCTGATGCCCGAATCGATGCGCTCGCCCTGCAGCGCGTCGCGCAGCAGCGTTTCGATGCGGGTGCGCACTTCGCCGCTGAAGCGGTCGCGCGGGATGTAGACCAGCGCAGAGAAGAAACGACCGTAGCGGTCGCGGCGCAGGAACAGCCGGCTGCGCACGCGCTCCTGCAGCGCGAGGATGCCCATCACCGTGGCGAACAGTTCGTCCACCGAGCTCTGGAACAGCTCGTCGCGGGGCAGCGTGTCGAGGATGTGGCGCAGGGCCTTGCCGCTATGGCTGGCCGCGGCGAGGCCGGAGCGCTCCATGATCTGGTCGTGGCGACGACGCACCAGCGGGATTTCCCAGGGGCGGCGGTTGTAGGCGCCCGAGGTGTAGAGGCCGAGGAAACGCTGCTCCGCGACGGCCACGCCGTTTTCGTCGTAGACGAGCACGCCGATGTAGTCCATGTAGCCGGGGCGGTGGACCGTCGCGCGGGCGTTCGTCTTGGTGAGGATCAGCACGTCGCGCTCGCCCGCCTGGCGATGCGCAGCGAATTCGCTCACGGCGCGCGGTGGCTGGGTCGAGGCGTGCCGCATCAGGCCGAGGCCGGAGCCTTCGACCGCAGCCAACGTGCGCTCGGCGCCATCGCCCGACACGCGGTATTCGCGGTAGCCGAGGAAGGTGAAATGGTTGTCGGCCGCCCAGCGCAGGAAATCCTGCGACTCGGCGCGGATGACGTCGTTGACCGGCAGCGCGCGGGTCGACATCTCCTCGGCGGCGCGGACCATGATGTCGCGCATCGCCGCCCAATCCTGCACGCAGAGGCGGACATCGCCCAGCGATGCGAGGAGCGCCTGCTCGATACCGGCGAAGTCGTCCGTCGACTGCCGGTCGATCTCGATGTGCATCAGGGATTCGCCGTCGATCACCGGGTGCACGAGCAGGTGGATGCCGATGCCGCGCTCGGCCAACGCCATGCTGACGGAATCGACCAGGAACGGCATGTCGTCATTGACGATCTGCAGAACGGTATGCGAGCTCGCGAACCCCTTGGTCGACGCGTCCGGGTTGGCGAGACGCAGCCTCGGGGCGCCGCTGGCGCGGCCCGCAGCGAAGGCCGACATGTCGCGAGCCACGGCCAGCCAAGCGTCGGCTGGGCGCAGCGCGAGGTCCTCTTGCGGCACTCGGGCATAGAAGCGTTCGACGAAATGCGACAAGGCCGCCCCGTCGGGTCCCGAGTTCGCTGCAGCCTTGGCCAGGGCGGAGAGTTCGGGGTTGGGGGCGGCGTTCGGGGCGCTCATGGGGTCGGTCGATCCGGCGACTGAGTGAAAGCTCGAAGTGTACGCCGTCTCAACGATCGCCCGGCGCTCCTGCTCCCGGAAGCAATGCTCGGGTTTCGGGCCATTCGCTCTTCCGTACGCCGCAGTTCGGTGGCGTCCCGCATGGTGCGGTGGTGGCTTGCCCGGTGGCACGTTACGCTGCCGCCGTGCCCACGCTCGGAGTGCCCCCATGATCGGTTACGCCACCCTTGGAACGCGCGACATCCATCGCGCCGTCGCGTTCTTCGACGCCCTCCTCGCCCTGATGGACGCCAAGGTGTTCATGGAGGAGCCGGGCAAGTTCAAGGCGTGGGAAGGCAAGGACGGCGGCACCGGTTTCGGCGTGCTTTACCCCTTCGATGGCCAACCGGCAACCGTCGGCAATGGCAGCATGCTCGCCCTCGCCTGCCGCGACCCGGCCCACGTCGATGCGGTGCACGCCAAGGCCCTGGCGCTCGGCGGTACGGACGAAGGGGCGCCGGGCCCCCGCGGCGGCGGCTTCTACGCCGCCTACTTCCGGGATCTCGACGGCAACAAGTTCAACGCCTTCTGCATGGCCGGGGGCTGACCCCGGCCGATCGTGCGCCGCATCACGACACGGGGGCTCCAGCGGGCGTAAGGTGCCGGTGTTTCGCGCACCGGACTGCCCATGCTGATCGGCCCGTCCATCGCCCCGTCGTCTCCCGCCGCGGCTCCGTCACGCACGGAGGCCAGCGTCGCGCCGTTGCCGGCGGTTGCGCTCCCAGCGGCATCCTCGCAGCCCCAGACCTTGCGCGCGGCCATCCCGGTGGTCGGCGGCAGCGCGCGGAATCCATTGGAAGACGCCCGCACTCGGGTTGCGATCCAGCAGCTCCAGGCCCGCGACCGCGAAGTGCGCCAGCACGAGCAGGCCCACATGGCGGCGGCTGGCGGCCTGCTCAAGTCCGGACCGAACTACAGCTATATCGTTGGCCCCGACGGCAAGCGCTACGCCATCGGCGGTAGCGTCGAGATCGACACCAGCGAGGCCGGTGACGACCCGGAGGCCAACCTCGAGAAAGGTCAGCGCATCCAGGCCGCTGCCCTGGCCCCGGCCGAGCCCTCCGGGGCCGATTTGGCCATCGCCAAGTTGGGCGCCCGGATCGAGCAGCGCGCGCGAGCCGAGCTGGCCCGCCGGGAAGCCGCGGCGAACGCCTATTCGGAACAGTCCTCGCTCGGCGACGCCCTTCGAAACCGCGGAGAACCGCCGCGCTCGGTCGGCCTCGTGCTCGATCGCGTGGCCTGAGGCCGTGGCGCCCCGGGGGCGAAGCAAGCGCCGCTAGGCGTCGAGTTCCGACCAGCGGGCGAACGCGGCATCCAGCTCCGCCTGCGCGGCGGCCATTTTCGCGTGGTGCGCGGCCTGCGCCGCGCTGTCCTTCGCGTAGAAGCCGGGCGCCGATAGGGCTTCGGTGAGTGCCGCCATCTCGTTCTCCAGCGCGTCGATCCGACCGGGAAGCGCCTCGAGTTCACGCTGCTCCTTGAAGCCAAGCTTGCGCTTCGGGGCGGCGGGCTTCGCGGGTTCCGGAATCGGGGCCGGTCGCGCGGCCGTGGCGGGCGGCGTCGATTTCGCCACCGCGCCCGAGGTCGCCGCCACGCTGGCGGCCGGGCGTTGGCGCAGCCAGTCGGTGTAGCCGCCGACGTAGTCGCCGACACGGCCGTTCCCTTCCATCACCAGCGTGGAGGTCACCACCGAATCGATGAAGTCACGGTCGTGGCTGACGAGCAGCAGGGTGCCGGGGTATTCGCCTAACAACTCCTCGAGCAGCTCCAGCGTCTCGACGTCGAGGTCGTTGGCGGGTTCGTCCATCACCAGCAGGTTGGACGGCTGGGCGAAGAGCCGGGCGAGCAGAAGGCGGTTGCGCTCGCCGCCGCTGAGCTTGTGGATCGGCGCCCGGGCGCGCTCGGGCGTGAACAGGAAGTCCTGCAGGTAACCCATCACGTGCTTGCGTTGGCCGCCGACCTCGACGAATTCCGCGCCCTGCGACACGTTGTCGAGCGCGTTCCAGTCCTCGCGCAGGGCCATGCGGTACTGGTCGAAGTAGGCCACCTGCAGGCCGGTGCCCTGCTTCACTTCGCCGGCCAGCGGCTGGAGATCGCCGAGCAGCAGCTTGATGAGCGTGGTCTTGCCGCTGCCGTTCGGGCCGATCAGGCCGATGCGGTCGCCGCGCATCACCGTCAGGTCGAGGTCGCGGACGAGCGTTCGCTCGCCGTGGCCGAAGGTGAGGCCCTTCGTCTCGATGACCTTGCGGCCACTCTGCTGGCCTTCCGCCAGCGCCATCTTCACGTTGCCGGTCTTGTCGCGGCGCTCGGCGCGCTCGCGGCGCATCGCCTCCAGCCGGCGGACGCGGCCTTCGTCACGGGTGCGGCGGGCCTTGATGCCCTGCCGGATCCACACTTCCTCTTGCGCCAGCAGCTTGTCGAACTTCGCGTTCTCCTGCGCTTCCGAATGGGCGCGCTCTTCCTGCCGGCGCAGGTAGTTCGCCCAGTCGCCGGGCCAACTGGTGAGCGTGCCGCGATCGATCTCCACGATCCGCGTGGCCAGCGCCTTCAGGAAACGGCGGTCGTGGGTGACGAAGACGATCGAACCCTTGTAGTCGAGCAGCGCCGCTTCCAGCGCTTCGATGGCGGCGATGTCGAGGTGGTTGGTGGGCTCGTCGAGCAGCAGGATCTGCGGCTCGGCGACGAAGGCGCGGGCCAGCAGCACGCGGCGCTTCAGGCCGCCGGACTGCGCGCTGAAGGGCAGCTCGCCGTCGAGGCCAAGCTTGGTCAGCGTGGCTGCCACGCGGGCTTCGAGCCGCCAGCCATCGGCCGCATCGATGCGGGCCTGCACGCGGCCCAAGGCATCCATGTCGATGTCCTCGGCGTGGCTCAGGTGGTGGAATTCGGCGATGTCGCGGCCGACGGAGCCCAGGCCGTCGGCGACGACGTCGTAGATCGACCCGTCGAGGTGCGCGGGCACTTCCTGCTCGAGCCGGGCCACGCGAACGCCGCCCTCCAAGCGGCGTTCGCCGTCGTCGGGGACGATCTCGCCGGCGATCAGCTTCAGCAGGGTGGACTTGCCGGCGCCGTTTCGGCCGATCAGGGCGATGCGTTCGTTGGGTTCGATGGCGAGGTCGACACCATCGAGCAGGCGCGGGCCGCCGACGCCGTAGTCGACGCGATTCAAGGTGAGCAGAGGCATGTCCGGGAGTTTACGCGGTGGCCGCCGGCCCTCCCGCCTCATCGAATCCGCCGGTTGGCTCCCGTTCGGGTGGCGGGCGCGAAGGTCGGGTAAACTCCGCGCCCTTCCCGCCGGGCGTTCGAGCCGGCACTCTCGAGGCCGCCATGAGCGCCGAAACCGAAACGACCAACGAAGCGCCCTCGCTGCGCTTCTCCGACCTTGCTTTGTCCGAAAGCCTGATGCAGGCCCTCGCGGCCGTGGGCTACGAGTCGCCCTCGCCCATCCAGGCCGCCACCATCCCGCCCCTGCTGGATGGGCGCGATGTCCTCGGCCAGGCGCAGACGGGCACCGGCAAGACCGCCGCCTTCGCCCTGCCCCTGCTGACGCGCATCGGCAACAGCCCCGCCGGCGCGCCGCAGGTGCTGGTGCTTGCTCCGACCCGCGAGCTTGCGATCCAGGTCGCCGAGGCGTTCCAGAAGTACGCCGCGTTCATTCCCGGCTTCCAGGTGCTGCCGATCTATGGCGGCCAGGCCTATGGCCCGCAGCTCAGTGCCCTGAAGCGCGGCGTGCATGTCGTCGTCGGCACACCCGGCCGCGTCATCGACCACCTCGACCGTGGTTCGCTGGACCTCTCGAAGCTCAAGGCCCTCGTCCTCGACGAGGCCGACGAAATGCTGCGCATGGGCTTCATCGACGACGTCGAGGCGGTGCTGAAGAAGACCCCGCCGGAGCGCCAGGTCGCGCTGTTCTCGGCGACCATGCCGCCGCCGATCAAGCGCATCGCCCAGACCTACCTTAAGGACCCGGTGGAAGTGGCCATCAAGGCCAAGACCACCACGGCCACCAACATCCGCCAGCGGATGTGGATGGTCAGCGGCCTGCACAAGCTCGATGCCCTCACCCGCATCCTCGAGGCCGAGACCTACGACGCGATGATCATCTTCGCGCGCACCAAGCAGGCCACGCAGGAGCTCGCCGAGAAGCT
>JAIXTZ010000326.1 GCA_027483745.1 Lysobacteraceae bacterium | reverse complement strand
GCCGTCGCACGGGCGGCAAGGTCGCGCTGCAGGGCAACCTCGACCCGGTGACGCTGTACGCCACGCCGGACGGCATCGCCCGCGAAGCGGCGCGCGCGCTGGACGACTACGCGGACGCCAACGGCGGCTCGCGCGACGGCCACGTGTTCAACCTCGGCCACGGCATGTCACCCGACATGTCGCCGGAGCATGTCGCGGCCCTGGTGGCCGCGGTGCATTCGCACTCGCGGCGCTGAGGCGCGACGCGCCGCGCCGGCCGGCCCGACTCAGCCGGCCGCGTCAGGGCGGCCTTCGCTGCGGGGGCGCGCGCGCCGGTCGCCCTCGATGGCCATCCTGCCGCGGCGCGCGCCGTGGCCGATGCCGTCGAGGGCTTCGGCGAGCATCGCGCCGCTGACCGGTTTGCGCAGGTAGCCGTCCATGCCCGCCGCAAGGGCGCGGCGTTCGGAGACGGCGTCGGCGCGCGCCGTCACGGCGATCAGCGGTAGGGTCCAACCGTTCTGCCGGATCAGCGTCGCCAACTCGAAGCCGTCGACGGCGGGCAGGTCGAGATCGAGCAGGCCCACGTCGATGCGCTCGGTCTTCAGCAGGGTGAGGGCGATCAGCGCCTGCGACGCGTGGTGGACGCGATGGCCCTGGGCGCCGAGCAGCCCGAGCATCACTTCGGCGACGACCGGATCATCCTCCACGAGCAACAGATCGAGCCCGGCTCGCGGCATCTCGGCGTTGGCAGGCACGGGCTCCGCCGCGCCGGTGTCGGCGGGCGCGAGGGCGGCATCGGCCGCCAGCGGCAGGCGCACGCTGAAACAGCTGCCCTCGCCCTTCGCGCTGCGCAGCGTGAGCTCGCCCCCCATCGCGCGCGCCAGCTCGCGGCTGATCGCGAGGCCGAGGCCTGTCCCGCCGAATCGCCGCTGGGTGTGTTCGCCCTCGGCCTGCTCGAAGCGCTGGAACAGCCGGCGCTGCTGCGCGTCGTCGAGGCCGATGCCGGTGTCCTCGACGTCGAACTGGACACCGCCGTCCGTCAGCGGACGCAGCGCGAGCGTGACGCCGCCACGATCGGTGAACTTGATGGCGTTGCCGCCCAGGTTGAGCAGGATCTGCCGCAGCCGGGCCTCGTCGCCACGCACGCGCGGCGGCAGCCCCGGCGCGAGCTGCACGGTGAAATCGAGGCCCTTGGCCTCGGCGTTCGGACGCAGCAGCTGGCCGACGTCGGCGGCCAGGGAGGAAAGCTCGAACGCCTCGTCCTGCAGCAGCAGGCGCCCGGCTTCGATGCGGGCGAGGTCGAGGGTGTCGTTCACCAGCCGCAGCAGGTGCTGGCCGGCGCGCATCACCGTCTCCGCCCGCTGGCGCTGGTTCTCCGGCAGCGGGTCCTTCAGCATCAGCTCGGTCATGCCCAGCACGCCGGTGAGCGGCGTGCGCAGCTCGTGACCGAGGTCGGCGAGGAAAGCGGTCTTCGCCTCGGAGGCCTGCTGCTCGACCCGGCGGGCGTCCCGCAGGCCGCGCGCGGCGGCCTGGGCCTGCACGCGGCGCCGGTACAGCGCCGCCGCCGCGCCCACGATGCCCAGGCCCGCCATCGCGTAGAGCGCCCACGCCCACCACGTGCGCCACCAGGGCGGCATCACCTCGAAGGCCAGCGTCATCGGGGCCGACCACCGACCGTCCGCCCCAGCGGCGACGATGTCGAGCGTGTAGCGCCCCGGCGACTGACGCGGCAGCAGGCGTTCGCCGCTGGCGCCGACGTCCACCCAGTCCGGGTCGTAGCCGTTGAGGCGGAATCGGTAGCGGTGCGCGGCCGGGTCGGCGAAGGACATCAGCCGCGCGACGACGCGCAGGTCGCGGTCGTCCGGCTGCAGCGTGACCACCGCGCCGGGCTGCACGGCCTCGACGGCATCGAGCTCGAAGAGGTCCTCGGCGCGGCGCACGCTGATCGACTCCAGCACCATCGAGGCGACCCGGGCGTCCGGCTCCACCTGCATCGGGTCGAACAGCACGGCGCCACCGACCGTGCCGGCGACGACCACGCCATCGGCGAGCACGCGCGGCGGGCGCAGGCCAAACTCGCTCTCGCCGAGGCCGTCACCGGGGCCGAAGCGACGGATGCTGCGCGTCGCCGGGTCGAAGCGCAGCAGGCCACGCACGGTGAACAGCCAAAGCCGCCCCGCGGCGTCGCGGACGAGGCCGCCGGCTTCGGCGCTGGGCAGGCCGTCGTTGCCGGAGTCGACTTGGTCGACCTTCGTCCACGCGCCGGCGTCGCGCGTCCAGCGCTGCAGGAGGCCCGGGCGATACACCCACACCTCGTTGGCGTCGACGAAGGCGAGGCCCTGCACGGGCCCGCCCTCGGCATCGAGCTGCAGCGCAAAGCGCGACCCGTCCCAGCGCAGCAGGCCCTGGGCATTGGCCACCCACAGCGCGCCGTCCGGGCCGAGCGTCACCGCCTCCAGGTCGAAGGTCTCCAGACCGTGTCCGCTGTCCGGGGCGACGGTGAGCGCGACGCGGCCCTGGGCGTCGCGGCGCTGCAGCCCACCGCCGTAGCCCGCTACCCACAGGCCACCGTCAGGCAGCGGTACGAGGAAGTCGATGGCCCCGCGCGGCGGAGCGTCCGGGTCACCCGGCCCCCAGCGTCGCCAGGTGCCATCGCCCCCGCGCCGCGACAGGCGGCCGCTGGCCGCCCCCACCCACAGCGCGCCGTCGGCGGTGCGGGCGAGCGAGTAAAGCCGCACGTTGCCGAGTTCCGCGGCAGCGATGGCGTTGCGCTCCAGGCGCTGGCGCGTGGGGTCGAGGCGATCGAGGCGGCCATCTTCGCCGCCGATCAGCAGGCTGCCGTCGGCGTCTTCCGCGAATCCACCGGCCTGGCGCATCGACAGGCGCAGGCTCGGTTCGCTCTGGCGCGCGAGCGTGGCGAAGCTGCGCCAGTTGCCTGAGAGCCAGACGAGGCCGAACTCGGCATCGCCGAACCACAGCCCGCCCTGGCGGTCGACGAGCATCTGCTGGTAATCGCCCTCGGCCGCCTCCGGCGCGAGGAAGCGGCGCCGGCCCGTGCCGTCGTCGTAGTGGAGCCCGCGCACGGTGTAGATCCAGCGTCCGCCGCGGCCATCGCGCTGCACGCCGTGCACGCGCGTGCCGGCCAGCTCGGCGTCCCACGGCGAGGGAGCGATGCGGCCTTCCGGACCACGCCGCCACAGCCGGCTGCGCGCCGCGATCCACAGCGTGCCGTCGGGCTCGGTCTGCAGGCTGGTGACGGCATCGCCATCGAGGCCAGGCACGGACACCGGCTGGGCGCGGCCGTCGGCCCACTCCGCCAGGCCGGTGGCCGTCCCGATGAAGAGGCGACCGTCGGCGGTCGTCGCGAGGCTCACCACCAGGGCGTCCGGTTCGCCGGCGCCCGCTGGTACCGGACCATGCGAGTGCACGCGGCCTTCGGGATCGCGTTGGAACAGCCCATCGCCGAAGGTCCCGAACCACAGCGAGCCGTCGGGCGTCTCGGCGATCGCCCAGACATCGGCGGTGGCGAGCCCGGGGGCGTCCTCCGTGAGCAGCGGGCGCACGTCGCGGCGCAGGGTGTCGATGACGCCGACGCCGTTCTTGCCGAAGCTCAGCCAGACGCGGTCGCCGCGATCGATGTGCAGCGCGTTGACGAGGTTGTCGGGCATGCCGCCGACGATGCCGGGATTGTGCCGCCAGACCCGCATGGACAGGCCGTCGAAGCGCGCGAGGCCATCGTCGGTGGCGATCCACAGGTAGCCGGCGCGGTCCTGCGCCAGGCCATTGATGCGGCTGGACGGCAGGCCCTGCTCGATGCCGATACGGCGGAACTGCGGGGTTTCCGGCACGCGCGCCGCGGCGACCTGCACCAGGGCGAACCCGAGCATCCCCACGAACAGCCTCAGCATGCCGCGCATCGATCGCTTCCCTTTCGACCCGCCCGGGCGGCGGTGGCGGGCCATGCTCGCAACGCAGCATTGCGCCCGCAAGGGACGCCGCGCCCGGCCCGGTGCCTAGAATGCCGGGCATGGCCACCTTCGCCCGCTCCCTGCCGATCGCCCGCTTCGCCGCACCGCTGCTGGCCCTGGGGCTGCTCGCGGGTGCCGCCAGCGCCGCGACGACGACGCCCGAATGGCGGCTCGATCCGATCCATTCGCGGGTGGTTTTCGACGTCGACCACGCGGGGTTTTCCTACAGCCTGGCCACGCTCTCGGCACCGACCGGGCGGCTGCGCTTCGATCCTGACGGCTGGGACGGCGCCGAGGCCATGATCGAGCTGCCGGTGGATCGCCTCGATTTCGGCGACGCCGGCTGGAACCGCAGGATGCTCGGCCGCCGCTGGTTCCGCGCCGAGGACTTCCCGACCATCACCTTTCGCTCCACCCGGATCGAGCCGATCGATGAACGCCATGCGCGCGTGCACGGCGAGCTGACGGTGCGCGACACGACCGCCCCGGTGGTGCTGGACGTGCACCGCAACGGCCTGCGCCGCCATCCGCTCACGCTTCGCCGCACCGTCGGCTTCTCGGCCACCGCCGAACTCGACCGCCGCGCCTTCGGGCTCGACGGCTCGCCCAACCTGATCGGCTCGACGGTGCGCGTGCGCATCGAGGTCGAAGCCGTGCGCACGCGCCGGAGCGATGCCGAGGCGCCCACCGAATCGCAGGAGAACGACGATGCCGATCCGCAACACGATTG
>JAIXTZ010000094.1 GCA_027483745.1 Lysobacteraceae bacterium | reverse complement strand
GTCTTCGACAACCCGACGGCGCAGTACATCGTCAACATCCAGTACGGCGTGCTCGACGCGCTGCGCGGCTCGGGCTTCGAGCTGGTCGTGCACCCTTGCGACAGCAAGAACCCCGATTACGTCGAGGACATCAAGCGCTTCGTGCAGCAGCAGAAGCTCTACGGCGTGGTGCTGGTGCCGCGCGTCTCGGAAGACCAGGCCCTGGCCGAGATGCTGCAGTCGCTGGGCGTGCGCTACACGCGCATCGCCTCGGTGCCGCTCGACGAAGCCGGCCGGATGGTGCTCACCCACGACCGCCGCGCCGGCGCCGAAGTGGCCGAGTACCTCGAATCGCTCGGCCACCGCCGCTTCGGCCTGATCACCGGCCCGAAGCGCTACCGCTCCTCGCTGGAGCGCGGCGGTGGTTTCCTCGAGGGCCTGAAACGCCGCGGCATCTCGCTCGATGACGACCAGGTCTACGAGGGCGGCTACACCTTCGAATCCGGCGTGGCCGGCGCCGACGCCCTGCTGGCGCTGGAACCGCGGCCCACCGCGATCTTCGCCTGCAACGACGAGATGGCCGCCGGCGTCTACAAGGCCGCGCAGCGTCGCGGGCTCTCCGTGCCTGCCGATCTCTCGGTGGTCGGCTACGACGACAGCCCGCTGGCCCGCCAGCTCTGGCCCTCGCTCACCACCATCCACCTGCCCGTGCGCGACCTCGGCCGCGAGGCCGCGCAGCTGCTGCTGTCGAAGGATTGGCCGCGCGCCGTCGAGCCCGCCGCCGCCTTCACCGTCCACCCGCACCTCGCAGTGCGCGACTCCACCCAACCGCCGCGCGGCTGACCGGCCGCACCGCAACGAATCGGACCCCCGCCATGAACCCCTTCTCGCTCGCCGGCCAGGTCGCCCTCGTCACCGGGGCCAACAAGGGCCTCGGCCAGGGCATCGCCCTCGCCCTCGCCGACGCCGGCGCCGACATCGTGGCGGTGAGCAGCTCGAACGCCGACGACACCGGCGCGAAGGTGCGCGCGCTCGGCCGGCGCTTCCATTTCATCGCCGCCGACCTCACGAGCACCGCGCCGATTCCGGGGATTATCGAGGGCACGCTCGCCGCCTTCGGCCGCCTCGACATCCTCGTCAACAATGCCGGGATGATCCGCCGCGCCGATGCCGTGGATTTCACCGAGGCCGATTGGGACGCGGTGATGGACCTCAACCTGAAGTCCGCCTTCTTCCTCGCGCAGGCGGCCGGCCGGCACTTCATCGCGCAGGGCCGCGGCAAGATCATCAACATCGCCTCGATGCTGAGCTTCCAGGGCGGCATCCGCGTGCCGTCCTACACCGCCAGCAAGTCGGGCCTCGCCGGCATCACCAAGCTGCTCGCCAACGAGTGGGCGGCCAAGGGCGTGAACGTCAACGCCATCGCCCCCGGCTACATGGCCACCGACAACACCGCTGCGCTGCGCGCCGACGAGAACCGCAACCGCGACATCCTCGCCCGCCTGCCCGCGGGCCGCTGGGGCGAACCCGCCGACCTCGGCGGCGCCGCGGTGTTCCTCGCCTCGTCCGCCTCCGACTACGTGCACGGCGTCGTGCTGCCGGTGGACGGCGGCTGGCAGGCCCGCTGATCCGAAGACACCGCTTTTCCCCTGCCCGAACGCACCCCACAGGACCCCGCCATGAAGATCGCCCTGATCACCGAAAACAGCCAAGCCGCCAAGAACGAGCTGATCCACACCGCGCTCAAGACCGTCGCCGAGCCGTTGGGCCACACCGTGTTCAACTACGGCATGTACTCGCCCGAGGACAAGGCCTCGCTCACCTACGTGATGAACGGCCTGCTCGCCGGCATCCTGCTGAACTCGAAGGCGGCCGATTTCGTCGTCACCGGCTGCGGCACCGGCATGGGCTCGATGCTCGCCTGCAACGCCATGCCCGGCGTGTTCTGCGGCCTGGTGATCGACCCGACCGACGCTTTCCTGTTCGGCCAGATCAACGACGGCAACGCCATCTCCATGCCCTATGCCAAGGGCTTCGGCTGGGCGGCCGAGCTGAACCTGCAGGACTGCTACCGCAAGCTGTTCGACGGCGAGCGCGGCCTGGGCTACCCGAAGGAACGCGCGGCGATCATGGCCAAGAACCGCGGCATCCTCTCGCAGGTGAAGGCGGTGAGCTGCAAGGACATGCTGAGCGTGCTGCGTGAGATCGACCAGGACCTGCTGAAGGCCGCCATCGCCGGCGAGAAGTTCGCCGAGCTGTTTTTCCCGAACTGCCAGGACGAGGCCATCGCGGCCTACTTGCGCGGCCTGAAGTAAGCCCCGGCGGTGGACCCAGTCCGCCGTCGGAAAAAAGCGAAGCCCCGCCGGAGCGGGGCTTCGAAGATCGCGACGAGCTGGATCAGCGACCGTTGGCGGCGTCGATCAGCGCGTTGCCCGTGCGGGCCGTCGAGCCGGTCTTGTAGGTCTGCAGCAGCTTGCCGCTGGCGTCCCACTCGAAAACCGTCGCCTCGTTCACGTTCGCGCCGATGTGGCGGACCTTGTTGAAGTCGTAATACCAGAGCTCCTTGCCGTTCAGCGACTCGCGGCGATTGGGGGCCCCGACGGCCGCCTGCACCTGCGCTTGGGTGGAAACGCCGGGCTGGAACTGGGCGAGCTGCTCGGCGGTGATCTCGGTGCCGGTCTTGTAGGCCATGAAATCCGTGGCGCAGGCGGACAGCATCAACGCGGCCGCGGCCGCGAGGACGAGGGACTTCTTCATCGGGTGGAATCTCCATTGGAGGGGGCAGGCTCTCGACCGGGGGGTCTCGAGACG
>JAIXTZ010000127.1 GCA_027483745.1 Lysobacteraceae bacterium | reverse complement strand
GATGCCGATGTGGAAGTAGCGCTTGAGGACGAGATTGTCGCCGTCGAGCGAGGCGTTGAACTTCGGGAAGGCCTTCAGCGCGGCGACCGCGGCCTTGATCAGGAACACCAGCGGCGTGACCTTGGTCTCCTTGCTCTCCTCGCCAAGCTGCTTGCGGAAGGCCTCCATCTCGGTGATGTCGGCTTCGTCGAACTGGGTGACGTGCGGGATCATCGCCCAATTGCGGGCGAGGTTCTGGCCACTGAGCTTCTGGATGCGCGAGAGCGGCTGCGTCTCCACCGGCCCGAACTTGGCGAAATCGACCTTCGGCCACGGGATCAGGTTCAGGCCACCGCCACCGCCGCCGGCACCGGGCGCCGCCATCGGCACGCCTTCCGACATGACCTTCTTGACGAAGGCCTGCACGTCTTCCTTGGCGATGCGGCCGCCGCGACCGCTGCCAGCCACTTTCGCGAGGTCGACGCCCAGCTCACGCGCGAACACGCGCACGGCCGGCGACGCGTGCGGCACCTTGTCGGGCAGCAGCGATTCCGCGGTGAAGGCGATCGGCGGGGTGCTCGGCGGCAGGGCCTCCGGATCGACGCCCGGGGTGTTCGCGAGCGCCGGCGCTGGCGTCGCCACCACGGCCGGCGATGGCGCGCGCTCGGGCACGGGAGCGGGAGCCGGCGTCGACGGAACCACAGGGGGCGCGGCCACGGCCGCTGGCTTCGCCGCGGGCGCTGGTGCGGAGGCCGGTGTAGGCGCGGGGGCCTCGCCCTCGGCCTCGATGCGCGCGACGACATGGCCCTCGCTCAGCGCATCGCCGAGCTTCACCGTGATCTCGCGGACGATGCCGGCGAATGGCGCCGGCACCTCCATCGTGGCTTTGTCGGATTCGAGCGTGACGAGCCCTTGGTCTTTCTTCACCCGATCGCCCACGGCGACGAGCACTTCGATGACGGGAACGTCACTGCTGTTGCCGAGGTCAGGCACCTTGGCGTCACGGATATCGGCCATGTCCCCTCCGAGGGACGCAAACAAGACCCTCATTCTGGCCTCGGAGCCCATGGGGCGCCATCCCTGCCCGGCCACGGGCCGCTTCGACGGGGCCGCATACGTTTACAGCCGGGCCGATTCACGCGGTCGGGACGCGGCCTTGTCCTCCCGAGGACAAAACCTTGCCGCTCGCTGCACTGCGTCATGCGCAGTCTTCCGCCCGCGCCGGCCCTCCCGCGGCGCACCCCCACTCGCCACCCAGAAGGATGTCCCCAATGCGTTCAACCCTTGCCCTCACGTCGATCGCCATCGCCGCCGCGCTGGCGTCGACCACCGTTTCTGCGCAGGGCTTCGCCGTCCGCGCCGGCGCCGCCAACGTCAATCCGAAGTCCGACAACGGCACGCTGGCGGGCGCCGCGGCCTCGATCGACAGCGACACCCAGGCGGTGGTGGGCGCCTCCTATTTCCTGGACAACGGCATCGAGCTGACCTTCGACATGCCCGTGAGCAAGTTCGAGCACACGGTGACCCTCGCGGGCCTCGGCGAGGTCGTCGCGCTCAAGCACCAGCCGATCAGCCTGGGCGCCAACTGGCACTTCCTCGGCGGCAACGAGGGCGGCTTCAGCCCCTATGTCGGCCTCGGCTACAACTGGACCTCGGTGTCGGACGTCCGCGGCATCAACGCCCTCGCGGGCGCGCCGGTCGATGTCGACGATTCGGACGGCCTGACCGCCGCGCTCGGCGCCGACTTCCTCGCCAGCGACCGCTGGTTCCTCCGCGGCGAAGCGCGCTGGATCGATTTCGACTCCGAGGCCACCCTGGCCGGCGCCGGCATCGGTACCGCGAACGTGGATCCTTGGGTGTACTCGCTGCAGGTCGGCCTGCGCTTCTGATCGATCCGCCACGAAGCACACGGCGGCGCCCCGGGACTCAGGTGTCCCGGAGCGCCGTTTCGACGTGGTGTAGGGCGTCGGCGTAAAGCGGCTCGACGAGTCGCCGCAGCGTCGCCCGATCGCGAGCGGGGAAGACGCCACTGCGACGGCAATGCGCCAACAGCAGCGCATGGTCCTGGGCCTTGCCCATCCGGTCGGCCAGCGCGCCGATGTCGGGCGTGGCGTGGGCGGTGTCCGGGCGAATCCGCGCCAGCGCCGTCTCCTGCTGTCGCAAGCGCCGTACACGGCGGCGCAGGGTGTGCCAAGCCTCGGCGTCCGAATCGGCCTTGGCCTGCTTGAGCGCCTTGCGAAGCCGCTTGCGTGAATACGCCAGTGCGGCGTCGATGTCGGCGTCCCGTACGCCCGCCCAAGGCAGGAGCGCGATCCGGGCTTGCGCCTGCTGAAGCCTGATCCGGCGGCGGGAGAAATCCGGATCGCGCGCCAAGGCCGCCGCAAGCCGCTGCGCCCGCAGCACGGCGACGAAAGCGCACAGGCGCTCGCATTCGATCGGGCCGATCACCGCGTCGCGCGACAGGTGCAGCAGGGCGTCGCGCAAGGCATCGGCATCGCGCAGGGCGGACAGCCCACGGCACAGGCTTCGCAGCGACGCATCGAGGTGCCCCACCGAGGGTGTGACGCAGAACGCCCCGGCGCCCAACGCCAGAGCCGCGCGCACGCGACGAATGGATTTGCGTGCCTGGTGGATGCCCTCGTGCCGATCCTCGCCGGCACGCGCCAGTTGCCGCGCCGCCCGCTCGATTTCCCGTTCGGCTTCCGCCTGAAGCAACGCTCCCGGACCCACGACCGCCTCGCCACGCACTGGACGCCGGGCAGGCTAGCAGCCTCGCGACGCGCGCAGGTTACAGCGCAGACCGGGCGCCTCAGCGTCGCGCCAACCAGCGCCCGCGGCGGCCGGCCGGCATCGCGTGCGGACCGAAACTGCGCTCCTCGAACCAGATTCCGTCATCGCCGACCAGCACGACCGTGCTGGCCCGTGTCCCGTAGGTCTCGCCGCGGATGAAGGCGGCCGAGAGCCGGCGCTCCCATTCAAGCCCGACGCCGGTGTCCGGAAGCGCCGTGTCCGGCGCTTCGCTCGGGTCGGCGAGCGCCTCGAAGAGCGGCTCGAGCAGGTCGCCACCCTCACGCGGCGTCCGGCGGTCCGCACCCTCGATCCAACGCGTCATCGCCGCGCGCAGGGCCTCGGTCTTCGGCCATGGCGTGTCGAGGTCGGCGTTCGACAAGGCGTGCACGCCCGGCACCAGCAGGCGGGCGCGGTACGCCGGATGGTTGGACGCGTAGTGCGCCGAACCGTCCCACAGCAGCAGGTTGTACCGGCCGAACTCGGGGGCGACGGGTTGCAGGGCCTCGAGGTAGCGGCTGGCCGTCGTTGCGCCGGCGACGAAGTCGGCGACCAACGACCCTCGCGTCCGCGGCGACGACTCCGCGACACCGAGACGGACGTTGGTGACAGCGGCGACGCGGCCGTCTCGCGCCACCTGCAGCCAGCCGCCGCCGGCCTGCAAGTCGCGCCCCCCGTAGGTGGCTTCACCGGCATCGAGAAAACCGGCTGCGGCGGTGGGGCGCGCGTGGAACTCGTCGCGGTTGCCCGCCAGCGCGAATCGCCAGCGCGGATGCGCGTCGACAGCGACAGCGATCAGGCACATGCGCGCGCGCCGCCAGGGGCTTGCAGGGCCGCGCGCAATGCCGCCCAGGCCTCGGCTTTCTGCACGAAGGTTCGCGCGGCGTGTGCCGGGCTCGTCGAAGGCAGGCGCAGGACGCGGACCGCAGCGCGACGGTCGCCCAGCGACGGGGCGACATGACGATCGAACAGCCGCGCCGCCGTACCGCCGTTGAGGGCGACCACGCAAAAGTCGGGGTGGCTCGCCAGCAGGCCGGCGATGTCATTGACGGCGATGCTGCCGGGAGCGATGGCGCTGTCGAGGCTGCCAACGCGCTCGCATTCGGACAGGACGTCCCACAGGGCGATGCGCGCCTCGCCCAACGCGGCGAGGCGCACCGCATAGGGTGCCGATGCCGGCACCGCGAACAGCGCCTGCATCAGCGGCCAGAAAGCATTGCGCGGGTGCGCGTAGTACTCGCGGGCGCGCAGCGACGCCGCCCCCGGCATCGAACCGAGGACCAGCGCTTGCGGGCGAGAGGGGATCGCCGGGGGGAAGGACGCGATGCGAGGCATCCCGGAAGCATAGCGGCGCCGCTCTCGGCGGGCGTCAGCGCGGTGTCCGCGCCGCGTCCTCGTGGCGCAGCGCGTCACGCACCCCCGCGGCAAGGCCCGGCTGGTCGGCGAACACCCCGGTGACTCCCGCCTCGGCCAGCTGCCGAACGAGCGCCTCGGGCGACTGCTCGCGACCCTCCGCATCGATGAAACGATAGGGCGCTTCCGCGCGGACCGTGTAGGCATGCACCTGGAAGCCGAGCCGGCGCGCTTCGGCCAACCACGGCGCCATCGACGCGCCGATCCGCGGGCGCGGATCCGCTGCACGGGCCGGGGCGGGAGTTGCCTGCACCAGGCTGGCGATCCATGGCCCCAGGCCGTCGACGTCGCCACGCAGGGCGGCCAGCGCGCCCGGCGTCACCAGTTCGCCGTAATGCGTTTCGGCACCGAATCCGGGCACCGCGGCCGGCAGCGCGCCGTAGCGCGCCGCGAGGTCGTCGCCCTGCGCGGCGAACCAGACGAGGTCGTAGGGCTGGCCGAAATTGGTGGCTGCCGGATCGCTGCCGCCCGAGGTGTCGCCCAACAGCAGGACCAGCGGCAGCGCGACCCCGACCCTCGGCATCAGCGTGTGCCGGAGCCGGCGCAAGTTGTCGATCTCGAAGCTCTGGATGAAAACCCGCGCCGGGTCGGTGAATGCCAGCGCCACCAGCGCATCAACAAGCATCGCGCTGGTGTCCATCGCGATGGGCGTGCCATCGAGGTGCCGGCCTTCGTGCAGGAAGAAGGTGGGGTGCTTGGTCTCCGGGTAGACGCCGATCGGGCGGCCAAGGCGCCCGCCCTCGGCCTTGGCCAGCGCCACCACCTCCTCGAGGGTGGGAATGCCGAAGCGGTCGTCGTAGGCGGTGTTCGCCGCGCGCACGTCCGGCCGCGTCTCGCGCGCCCGCAGCTGGCGGATCTCCGCCAGCGTGAAGTCCTCGGCGAACCAGTCCTCGGTCCACACGCCGTCGATCTTCTTGCGCGTCCTGCGGTCGGCGAATTCCGGCCGCGCGGCGACGTCGGTGCTGCCGGAGAGCGCGTTCTCGTGACGCGCCACCAGCACCCCGTCGCGGGTCGGCACGAGGTCCGGCTCGATGAAGTCGGCGCCCTGCGCGATCGCAAGCCGGTAGGCCTCGAGCGTGTGCTCGGGGCGCTCACCGGAAGCCCCACGGTGGGCGATCACGAGCAGCGGCGATGCGGTGGCGACAGGCATGCCCGCGAGCATAAGCGTGAGCAGGGCGACGGGGGCGGCAAAGCGCCGGATGGCGGGAAACGCGAGCACGGTCGCAGTGTCTCCCGGCCGGGTTTCGGCAGGGTGACGATTGACGTGCTAGAACGCGCCATGCCTGCGCACATCCCGCCCGCTGCCCTGCCGCCGACCCCGCTGCCGGTCGAAGCGCTCGCCGAGCGGGCGCGCGCTGCCCTGCCGACGCTGCGCGAGGGCCGCGCCCACCTCGCGGTGGATGGCAGCCGGTTGGCGGTGCAAGGCGGGACGCTACCGGAGGCCGAATCGCAGCTGCTGGACGCGCTGCTGGACCAACACGCCCGCCTGCTCCAGCTGGGCGCGGCGCTGGCCGACGCCGAGCGGACGGCGCAGGTGCAGCAAGCGCTGTACGCCATCAGCGACCTCGCCGCGTCCGACCTCGACATGGACGCGATGCTGCTCGCGTTGCACCAGGTGATCGGCGGGCTGATGTACGGCGAAAACCTCTTCATCGCGCTGCATCGGCCGGAAACCGATGACGTGGAGTTCCTCTACTACGCCGACACCGAGGACCCCGGGGTCAGCGCGGCGGACATGCCGTTCCGCCGCCTGTCCGACCTCGAGGGCACGTACACCTACCAGGTCTTCCAGACAGGACGGGCGCTACGCGGGGCCCCGGACGAGATCGACGAGCAGATCGGCGTGACGATGCGGCGGTTCGGGCCGCGGGCCTCCGACTGGCTGGGCGTCCCCATGCTGGCGGACGGCCAGGTGCGCGGCGTGCTCGTCGTGCAGGCCTACGTGCAGCGCCCGCGCTACACCGAAGCGGACCAGGCCCTGCTCGGCTTCGTCGGCAGCCACATCCTCGCGGCGCTGGAGCACAAGCGCGCCCAGGAGGAGCTGGAACGTCGCGTGGAGCTCCGCACGCGCGAGCTCACCGCCGAGGTGCAGGCGCGCGAGCGCGGCGAGCGCCTGCAGCGTGCGCTGTACCGCATCGCCGAGCTGGCCAACTCCGATCTCGATACGCATGCCTTCTTCGAGACGCTTCAGGAGATCGTGGGCGGCTTCATGCCCAGCCGGAACTTCTACGTCGCGCTGATCAGCGAAGACGGGCGGCATTTCGACTTCCCCTACTTCGCCGACGAATTCGAGACGAATCCGGGACGAACGCAGGCCCGGACCGGGGTCACCGCCTATGTCTACCATCGCGCCCGGCCCCTGCTGGTCGACCTCGACACGGCAGCCGGGCGCGCCGCCTTCGAGGAGGTCGCCGCCACGGGGGCCTTCGCCGGCACTACGCCGGGCCCGACCAAGAGCTGGCTGGGCGTGCCGTTGCTTCGCGAAGGCCGCGCGTTCGGCGTCTTGGTGGTGCAGAGCTACACCGCCGGCCTCGTCTACTCCCCTGCCGACGAGGAGCTGCTGACCTTCATCGCCCATCAGGTCGCCAGCACGCTCGAGCGCCACCAGTCCGCGGAGGCGCTGCGGCGCGCCAACGCCGAGCTGGAACGCCGCGTCGAGGAACGCACCCAGGCGCTGCGCGAACAGATCGCCGTGCGCGAACGCATGGAGGAACAGCTCAAGCACCAGGTACTGCACGACGGCCTCACCGGCCTGCCGAACCGGGCCTACCTGCGCGAACACCTCGCGCGCGCGGTCAAGCGCCTGCAGCGCGATCCCGACGCCCGCTTCGCCCTGCTGTTCATGGACCTCGACCGCTTCAAGATCATCAACGACAGCGCGGGCCATGCCGTCGGCGACGCGCTGCTGGTCGAAGTGGCGCATCGCTTCTCGCGCTGCGTCCGAGGACCGGACATGGTGGCGCGATTAGGGGGCGACGAGTTCGCCATCCTCATGGACCGCGTGGACGGCGCAGACGACGCCGTCCGCCTTGCGCAGCGCGTGATCGCCGCGCTCTCCGGGCCGTTGGACGTCCTCGGACGCACGGTCTTCACTGGCGTAAGCATCGGCATCGCGATCGGCCACGAACGCTACGATTCGCCGGAAGACATGCTGCGCGACGCCGACATCGCCATGTACCGCGCGAAAAAGAGCAGCGAGCGCCGATTCGAGGTCTTCGACGAGGCCTTGCACGACAAGGCGCTCGCGCTCCTCGAGCTGGAAAGCGACCTGCGCTTCGCCATCCTGCGGCGCGAATTCGAGCCCTGGCTGCAGCCCATCGTCGCGCTCGATGACGGCCGCATCCTCGGCTGGGAGGCCCTGATGCGCTGGCGCCATCCGGTGCGCGGCGTGCTCGCGCCGGGCGCTTTCCTCGACGTGGCGGAGGCCAACGGCAGCCTCGAGGCGATCGACTGGCTGATCTTCGAGCAGATCTTCGCCTTGGCCCCCGAACTCCTTGACGACCGGCAGTACATCAACATCAACGTCTCGCCCCGGCATTTCCGCATGGGCGACTTCGCCGCGCGCTTCATCGAGCGGCTGGAGGCGCACCGCGTGGCGCCATCGCAGATCCGCATCGAAGTCACCGAAGGCGCCTTCATCGCCCACCAGGACCGCGCCGGCGACACCATCGACGCGCTGGCGCGGCATGGCATTAAGGTCGCGCTGGACGACTTCGGCACGGGCTATTCGTCGCTGGGCTACCTGCACCGGTTCCGGCTCCACACCGTCAAGATCGACCGCAGCTTCATCGCGGCGATGAGCCCGGGCAGCGCCGCCATCGTCTCCGCCATCATCGGCCTCGCGCGCGCATTGGACCTCGAGGTGGTGGCTGAAGGGATCGAAGACGAACGCCAGCGCGCGGCGCTCCTCGAGCTGGGTTGCGGCATCGGCCAGGGCTGGCTGTTCTCGAAGCCCGAGCCACCGGCCCACTGGAGCCGCGGCGCCGCCTGAGCCGATGCGGAAGATCGTGCACATCGACATGGACGCGTTCTATGCGTCGGTGGAGCAGCGCGACGATCCCGCGCTGCGCGGCAAGCCGGTGGTGGTGGCTTGGAAGGGCGCACGCTCGGTGGTCTGCGCCGCGAGCTACGAAGCGCGGAAGTTCGGCGTGCGCTCGGCGATGCCGGCCATCCGCGCCGAGCGTCTCTGCCCGCAGGCCCTCTTCGTGCCGCCGGACTTCGCCCGCTACAAGGCGGTCTCGAGGCATGTCCGCGAGATCCTCGAGCGCCACACCGACCTGATCGAGCCCCTGTCGCTGGACGAGGCCTACCTCGACGTCAGCACCAACAAGCAGGGCCTCGCGACCGCCACCGAGGTGGCGCAGGCCATCCGCGCCAGCATCCGCGAGGAGCTCTCGCTCACGGCGTCCGCCGGCATCGCCCCGAACAAGTTCGTCGCCAAGATCGCCTCCGACCATCGCAAGCCCGACGGCCTGTTCGTCGTGCGCCCCGAGCGCGTGCTGTCCTTCCTCACGCCGCTGCCCGCCGCTCGGCTGCCCGGCGTCGGCCAGGTGATGGCGGAGAAGCTCGCCGCGCTGGCCATCCATACGGTCGGCGAACTGCGCGCGGTCCCCACGCCGCTTCTGGTGCACAAGTTCGGTCGCTGGGGCCTCAAGCTCGCCGAGCTCGCGCGGGGCATCGATGACGACCCGGTGGTGCCTTCCCGAGTACGGCAGTCGATCTCGTCGGAGGACACGTTCAGCGAGGACCACTTCCTCGACGAACTCGGCCCCACGATTACCCGCTTGGCCGAACGCGTCTGGGGGCTGGCCCAACGCGAGCCGCGCCGGGCGCGCACGGTGCAGCTCAAGCTCAAGACCTCGGATTTCCAGACCCTCACGCGCAGCCTCAGTCCCGAGGCCATGCCCGGCAGCGCGCAAGCGCTGGCCGAAGTCGCGCTGGCCTTGCGCGACCGCGTCGAGCTCCCACCGCGCACCCGCTACCGCCTCGTCGGCGTGGGCCTCGCGCACTTTGACGACCCCGACGCCTCTCCGCAGGACGCGCTGTTCGGGGCCCTTCCCGCCGGCAGCGCCTGAGGCTTGTGCGTTGCGGAAAGGGCAGGCCTACTGCGGCTTCCCCCCTGTCGATCACCGTCCATGCCCGACTTCGAGACCCTCCGCGGCCTGCCGGTCGTGGGCCGCTGGTTCGCGCAAGCCCGCGCCCGACTCGCCGACCATGAAGCCGAGCGCGTCGCTCGCCACTTCACCGATCTGCTGCCGCCGCGCATCGCCTTCGATGCGGAGGAACGCGACGCCGTCTTCGCACTGCGCCACGGCGTCTACTGCGAAGAGCTCGGGTTCGAGCCGGTTCGACCGGACGGCCGGGAAGTCGACGCGTTCGACAGCCGCGCCTTGCACGCCTACGTGCGCCATGCCGCCACCGGGGCCATGGCGGGGACTGTCCGGCTGGTGACCACGCAGAGCCTGGACGAGCGCCTGCCCATGGAAGTCCACTGCGCGGAAGCGCTGGCCGATGCCGCGATCCGACCGGACCAATTCCCCCGCGAGAGCCTCTGCGAAATCTCCCGACTGGCCGTGCCCGCGAAGTTCCGGCGTCGCGCCACCGATCGCTTCGCCGGGGCGGCCAACGGCGGCATCGATCCCCGCCGCTACTCGTCGTCCGAGCTTCGCTGCTTCCCCTGGATCGCGATCGCTCTGTACTTCTCGGCCGCCGCCCTATCGCATCGGACGGGACGCCGCCACGTCTTCGTGATGGTGGAGCCGCGCCTTGCGCGGGCCATGAGCTTTGTCGGCATCGATTTCCAGCAAATTGGCCCAGGCATCGAGTTCCACGGCTTGCGCGCGCCGTACTACATCGACCGCGAGCGCCTGCCGGAGCGCCTGTCGCCGGGGTTCCGCCGACTCCTCGGCGTGATCGACGAGGCCTTGGGCGATCCCATCGCGACCACCCCGCCGCGCCCCTGCTAGGCTCCGGGGCCCGTCATCGCACTGGAGTCGCCCATGCGCGTACGCGCCGTCCCGCTGGCCCTCGGCCTCGCACTCGCCGCCGCCCTGCCCGCCTTCGCCCTGACGCCCGTGGCCCCGCCCACGGTGCAGCGCGAGGAAGTCGGCAACCGGATCAGCGAGAACATCCCCGCCCCGTCGGCCGAGTTGCTCGAACAGCTCAACCGCTACCAGAACACACGCGGCGCGAACTTCGCCGGCTGGTCGGGCAACGACGCGATCCTCGTCACCACGCGCTTCGGCGAGACCAACCAGGTGCACGTGGTGCGCCAGCCGCTCGGCATGCGCGAGCAGCTCACCTTCTACCGCGAGCCGACGGTGGCCGTGCAGGCGCAGCCGGGCCGCGGCGGCTTCGTGTTCGGCAAGGACGAGGGCGGCTCGGAGTTCTGGCAGCTCTACCGCTACGACCTCGCCACCCGCGAGGCGGTGCGCTTCACCGACGGCGGCCGGTCGCGCAACGAGGCGCCGCTGTGGTCGCACGACGGCACGCAGGTCGCCTTCACCAGCACCATGCGCAATGGCCGCGACAGCGACCTCTGGGTGAAGACCGGCGATGCGCCGGCCCGCGTCGTGCTGCAGGAAGGCGGCACCTGGTTCGCCACGGACTTCTCGAAGGACGGCCGCAAACTGCTGGTCACCCGCACCGTCTCGATCAACGAGAGCTATCCGGGCGAGCTCGACCTCGCCACCGGCAAGCTGACGATGTTCCCCATCGACGGCGGCAAGGCCGCGTTCGGCCCGTTCCGCTATGCGCCGGACGGCAAGGGTGCCTACTACACGAGTGACGAGGGCACCGAGTTCCGCACCCTGCGTTACCACGCGCCGGGCATGGCGGAGCCCGTGATGCTGAGCGAGAACATCCCCTGGGACGTGACCGGTTTCGACATCGCCGACGACGGTAAGCACCTCGTCTTCGCCACCAACGAGGACGGCATCGGCAAACTGCACCTCCGCACCCTGCCCGACCATCGCGAAGTCGCCCTGCCCGACCTGCCGGTCGGCGTGATCGGCGGCATCGCGTTCTCGCCGGACGGCACTCGCATCGCGCTGACGCTGAACACGGCCACGTCGCCGAGCGACGTGCACGTGATCGACATCGCCGCGAAGTCCCTCACCCGCTGGACGCAAAGCGAAGTGGGTGGCCTCGACACCTCGCGCTTCGTCGCCCCGAGCCTGATCCGCTACGAAAGCTTCGACGGCCTTTCGGTGCCGGCCTTCTACTACCGCCCCGCCAACGTGCCTGCCGGGCGCAAGCTGCCGGTGGTGATCCAAATCCACGGCGGCCCGGAGGCGCAGGCCTTCCCGACCTTCAGCCCGAGCATCCAGTACCTCGTCAACGAGCTCGGCATCGCCGTGCTGGTGCCGAACGTGCGCGGCTCGGCCGGCTACGGGAAGAGCTACCTCCAGCTCGACAACGGCTTCAAGCGCAAGGACTCGGTGAAGGACATCGGCGCCCTGCTGGACTGGGTCGCCAAGCAGCCCGAGCTCGATGCCGAACGCGTCGGCGTCTTCGGCGGCAGCTACGGTGGCTACATGGTGCTGGCCTCGATGGTCGACTACGCCGACCGCATTGCCGCCGGCGTGGATGTCGTCGGCATCAGCCACTTCGCCACCTTCCTCGAAGCCACCGAGGACTACCGCCGCGACCTGCGCCGCGTGGAATACGGCGACGAGCGCGACCCGGCCATGCGCGCCTTCATGGACCAGATCGCCCCGCTCAACAACGCCGCGAAGATCACCTCGCCGCTGTTCGTTGCCCAGGGCGCCAACGACCCGCGCGTGCCGCTCTCCGAGGCCGACCAGATCGTCGAGGCGGTGCGCGGCAACGGCCGCGATGTCTGGTACCTCGTGTTCAAGGACGAGGGCCACGGCTTCGCGAAGAAGAGCAACGCCGACTGGTTCAACGCCGCCACCGTGATGTTCTGGCAGCGGCATTTGCTGGCGGATTCGACCGAGTAAGTGCCCTCGGGAGATCTTTAGTTTGAATGACGAACTGAAGCGCTGGCTCCCTTATCTCGCCGTCCGACTACACCTGTTGGACGGCGAAAAGAGAGACCTTCCCGACGCCGTCGCGACTGGTTTTGTCCTAAATGATGGGGACGTTCAGTACCTATATACGGCGTGGCACGTCGTTACGGGAGTATGTTCACTCCAACCTGTCGTCACAGAGAATCCGCTTAAACGTCGCTTCATCAGGATTGAGTCACTTCGTGAAGAAGTGATCCAAGAAGGTGTCTCAAGAGTCGGCGGAAGAAATTCGCAAATCATTCCCCTCTATCGAGAAGACGACTCTGGAATGATGAGTGTTCCCGTTTGGGAGCAGGACCCGGTTAGCAAACCGCATTTCGAGCTGAACGAAATGGGACTTGCGATGCCGGCTCTCTATGATTCCGTTCGCATCCCCCTGCTGGACATCAATCTGCCGAAGATTCAATGCATTCGGCCGGAGATGATTCCAAGAGAGACTGGAGACCTAGGATGGTTCCTGCAGCCAGGGCGCAAGTGCTTGGTAGTTGGCTTCCCTCACGGCTTTAGCATCATGGAAGAGTTGGAGCCGAGACCGATTTGTCAAACAAAGTTCGTCGCCGGAAGCGGCCACAGAGGCGTATCGATCAGGGTGGTTCTTGATTCGCCATGCGCCCCAGGAATGTCGGGTGCACCAATCTTTGTTGAGGAATCCCGAGGCCTCGTTCTCGCCGGAATGTACTCAGGAAGCATCTATTCCGCGCCGCATTTGCAACAGTCGAGGCAGTCTTATGCACTGGGATTCGGCTCTGTCTTGACGATGCACCTGATCAAGGACATGCCGTTCTCGGCGAAGTAGGGCCGATGCAGGCCGCACACATGACTCGAGTGCATCGGACACCGGCCCCGATGCATGCCGGCATGGACACAAGAAAGACTTGAGGCAGTACGAAGCCCTTCACGACTCGATCCACGCGCGCGAGCGCTGGACAGCCCGGCGCCATCCGGCGACGATCCGCTCCCGCTGTTCGAGCGCCATCACCGGCGCGAAGCGCCGGTCGCGCTGCCACATCGCGGCGATCTCCGCGGTGTCGCGCCACACACCCACGGCCAGCCCGGCGAGGAAGGCCGCACCCATCGCCGTGGTTTCGTTGACGGCCGGCCGCTCCACCGGTACACCGAGCACGTCGGCCTGGAACTGCATCAGGAAGCCGTTCGCCGCCGCGCCGCCGTCGACCTTCAGTGTCGTGAGGGCGATGCCGGCGTCCTCCTGCATGGCGGCGAGCACGTCGTGGGCCTGCAGTCCGATCGATTCCAGCGTGGCGCGCACGAGATGCGCACGGTTGCTGCCGCGCGTCAGGCCGAGCACCGTGCCGCGCGCGTACATGTCCCAGTGCGGGGCGCCGAGGCCGACGAAGGCCGGCACCACGACCACGCCGCCGCTGTCGGGCACCGACTGCGCCAACGCCTCGGAATCCTCGACCCGATCCAGCACGCGCAGCTCGTCGCGCAGCCACTGCATCGCGGCGCCGGCGACGAAGATGCTGCCTTCCAGCGCGTAGTCCACGCGGCCGTCGAGGCCCCACGCGACCGTGGTCAGCAGGCCGTGCTTCGAAGGCACGCGCTTCCCGCCGGTGTTCATCAGCATGAAACAGCCGGTGCCGTAGGTGCTCTTGACCATGCCGGGTTCGAAGCACGATTGCCCGAACAAGGCCGCCTGCTGGTCGCCCGCGCAGCCGGCGATCGGGATCGCCACGCCGTCGAAGAGTCCCACCTCCGTGTGGCCGAACACGCCGCTCGACGGGCGCACCTCGGGCAGCATCGCCGCAGGGATGTCGAGCGCGTCGAGCAGGGTCTCGTCCCAGCAAAGGCCGTCGATGTCGAAGAGCATCGTTCGCGAGGCGTTGGAAACCTCCGTGGCATGCACCCGGCCGCCGGTGAGCTTCCACAGCAGCCAGGTATCGACGGTGCCGAACAGCAGTTCGCCGCGGCGCGCGCGTTCGCGGGCCCCGGGGTGCTGGTCGAGGATCCACTGCAGCTTGGTCGCCGAGAAATAGGCGTCGATGACGAGGCCGGTGCGTTCGCGCACGTGCGGCTCGAAGCCGCGGGCCTTCAGCGCATCGCAGAGGCCGGCGGTGCGCCGGCACTGCCAGACGATGGCGTTGCGCAGCGGCTTGCCGGAGTCCCGCTCCCACACCAGCGTGGTCTCGCGCTGGTTGGTGAGGCCGATCGCGGCGACCTCCCCGGCGTGCACGCCGGCCTTCGCCAACACCTCCCGGGCAACCCCGAGCTGGGTCTCCCAGAGCACGGCGGGATCGTGCTCGACCCAGCCCGGCTGCGGATAGATCTGCGGGAAGGGCTGCTGCGCGACGGCCACCGCGTTTCCTTTGCGGTCGAACAGGATCGCGCGCGAGCTGGTGGTGCCCTGGTCGAGCGCCAGCACATAGCACGTGTCCATCAGGGGTGCTCCTCGAAGTACTCGTCGAACTTGGTCTTCGCTTCCGATCCGAACAGAATCTCGCAAGCCTCCATCAGGCCCTTGGCGGCACGGATCTCCTCGCGGCGGACGACGAGGGCGATCTTCGAGCGCCGGCGCAGGAAATCCTCCAGCGTGGTGACCATCTCCTGCTGCTTGGCAAGGCGGATTTCGCAGCGCAGGTAATCGGTGCCCTCGATCAACACCTCGGCCTGCCGGGGGTCCTCGCGGATGTCGGCCAGCAGTTCGAAGGCCTGCTGGTCGTAGCGCCGCCACAGTCGGCTGCTCAGGCGCTCGATGGAGGTCGGCGAGGTGTAGCTGTCGAGGTCCATGAGGCGCGCCTGGTGCAGGTACTCCTCGCGAACACTGGGATGCGGCTCGCCGTACCAGCGGTAGCCGGCATGCGGCAAGGCCACGCCCATCGCCGCGACGTGTTCCGCGATCTCATCCCCGACGTTGATGCAGTCGGTGAGCTTGCCGCCGAACACGCTCAGGTGCGCCGTCGCCGGATTCACGTCGATCTGGTGGCGGCGCGACATCTGCAGCCAGTCGTCGCCGTCGGCGGCCATGCCGTCGGTTTTCACCACCAGCGGCCGCACGCCGCAGCGCTCGGCGATGATGTCGGCTCGGGTCAAGGGCGTCGCGAGGTTGAGGCGCTTGTTGATGTTGTCCAACACGAACTGGCGGTCGGCGTCGGTCACGCCGATATACGGCGAATCGACCCGCGTGTCGGTGGTGCCAACGCAGGTGCGCAGGCCCATCGGGATGGCGAAGAACAGGCGGCCATCGTCGGCGAAGAAGGTCAGGATTCGCCGGCTCGAAGTGATCCGCGGCACGACGAGGTGGATGCCCTTGGAGAACACGTGGCGGTGCGCGGTGCGCTCGCCGGTCAGGCCGTTGTGCGCATCGACGAAGGGCCCCGCGGCATTCACCAGCACGGTCGAGCGGATCGCGAACGTCTCGCCCGTCATGGCATCGCGCGCCCGCGTCACCCACTCACCGTCCGTCCGGCGCGCGCCGAGCGATTCGACGTAGTTGGCCGCGATGCATCCGCGATCCATCGCCGAGCGGACGAACTGGAAGACGAAGCGGGCGTCGTTGTCGTGCAGGTAAGCGTCCGAGTATTCGAGGCCACCGGCGTAGCGGGCCGTACCCACGACCGGCTCTTCGCGCTCGATCGTGGCTTTCGAGAGCCACCGCGGCGGCGCGGTGCGGGCGCTGCCGAACAGCCAGTACAGCCACGCGCCGGCCCAGACCAGGCGTGGCGGAAAGCGGAACCCGCGATCGAGCGTCGAGAAAAAGCGGATCGGCAGCACCCGCGACGGGTAGGCGTCGAGCAGGCGATTGCGGCTCTGGCACAGGTCGCGCACGAGGCCGAATTCGCGGCTCTCGAGGTACTTGATGCCGCCCCAGGCGAGGTTGCTGGAGTGCTGGCTGGTGAAGCCGGCGAAGTCGCGCTGGTCGATCAGGGCCACCGACGCACCCTTGCCCGAGAGCGCCGCGGCGGCCACGGCGCCGTTGATGCCGCCGCCCACCACCAGCACGTCGAAGCGACGCGCAGCGAGCTTTCCGAGGTTGCTGCGGCGCAGCTGCATGCCGGCTCCGGCGTGGCGACGGACCTCGTGGTCCGCCGCCAGTCTAGCGCTGGCGCCCCACGTCGACCGGCCGCGCCGCGCTGTATTCGGGCAACACGAGCTGGGCATCCCGACCCGCGGGATCCCGCGGGCTCCGATGCAACCGCGGCCCCGGGATCGCTCCTCGGTCCTCCAGCGACCAGGGCTGGCACGAGCCGCCCATGCACCCCCAGAACTCGCCGCGGGCCGCCATCACGTTGACGACAAACATCGGAACGTCCGCCAGGTGGGCCATGGTCGGCACCGGCGGCGACTGCCCGGGCAAAAGGCCACCCACGCGGGTCGGTGGTGCGCGCCGCGCGTGGTAGTTGCCCACCAGCACCACGAAGCGACGTTCCGGGTCGCGCATGAACGCCTCCCGCAATGCCGCGGCCATCCGCGGGTTCCGCACGTTGGCGTCGCCACCGCCGCTGCCGGCATCGAAGGCAAGGACGCGGAGGTCGTCACCGGCAGACCGTCGTTCGCGCACCGATTCGAGAAGCCTAAGCAACGCGACGCTGCGACGACCATCGCTGCGCTCAGGGTTCACGGCCCAGTAGGGGCCTGAAAGCAGGGCCTCGCGGGCGGCGGCGTCCCCGGACGAATCGAGGAAGGCGTCGATACGCGCCTGCTCAGTCGTATGGATTTCCAGCGCGAGGGTCACGCCCTCGTCGGGCGCTCCGTGGGCTTGCCGCCAACGCAGGCCCGCCAGCTCACCCGCCAGCGCGGGGGCTTCGTGGGTGCCGTGCATCTCGCCGAGCACGATGATGCGCTCCTGCGACGCGCCGGCCGCGACTAGCGACGCGGCCTCACGGACGCCCGAAGGCCCCGACGACGCCGCGGCAGCCGACAACGAAAAAAGCAGCCCCGCGAGCAGGCCAACAGGCCCCCAGGAGCCATGGTTCCGTTTCCGCATCATCGTCCCCCCGATGGCCTTCGGCCGGTGGGAGGGAACTGGTGCCGATAGGCGCGGGACGCAAGCCCCCCTCAGCCCACCCGTTCGAAGCTCAGGCCCGGCGTCGCGTCGACGGCCGGCGCCTCGTCGACCAGGTAGTGATCGACCAGCAGGAAGGCGAACAGCACCATCAGGTAGATGATCGAGTAGTTGAACACCCGCATCGGGTACATCGGGTCGGGCGGGTTGAACAGGCGCACGGCGTAGTAGAGGAACACGCCGCCCAGCACCAGCGCACCGCCGAGGTAGAACAGCCCGCTCATGCCGCTGGCGTAAGGCAGCACGGTCGCGGCAATCAGCAGCAGCGTGTAGAACAGGATCTGCCAGCGCGTGTAGACGACGCCGTGCGTCACCGGCAGCATCGGGATCATCGCCTTCGCATAGTCGTCCTTGCGGAAAATCGCCAGCGCCCAGAAGTGCGGCGGCGTCCAGACGAAGATGATGAGCACCAGCAGCAGCGCATGGTGGTAGTCGTTCGGAGCATCGAATAGCGCGGCGAAGCCGGCGCCTTCAGGCCATCCCTTCACCGCGGCCCAACCCAGCAAAGGCGGTGCCGCGCCGGCGAGCCCACCGATAACGATGTTCTGCGGCGTCGCGCGCTTGAGGTAGCCGGTGTAGATGATCGCGTAGCCGATCAGCGAGGCGAAGGTCAGCGCCGCAGTGAGCGGATTGACCCACAGCGCGAGGATGAGCATCGACAGCGCGCCAAGCGCGATGGCGAAACCGAGCACCTGCGCCCCCGTCAGCGAACCCGTCGGCAGCGGACGATGCTGGGTGCGCGCCATCACCGCGTCGATGCGCTGGTCGAGCAGGTGATTGATCGCTGCGGCAGAGGCCGCGGCCAACCAGATGCCGAGGCTGCCTAGCACCAGCGCGCGCCAGCCCGGGAGTTCGGGCGTGGCGAGGAACATGCCGATCACCGCGGTGAACACGATCAGCGCCACCACGCGCGGCTTGGTGAGCTCCCAGTACTGGCTCGCGACCGAAACCATCCGCTCAGGCCTCGGGCGAGCGCAGGCGCGCCAGCAGGGTCGCCACCGTGAACAGCATCAGCACCGCCACCAGCAGGTGCGCGGTCGCCACGTAGAGCGGCAGGCCCATCACGACGTTGGCGACGCCGAGGGCCACCTGCAGCGCGAGCAGTACGAGCAGCACGATGCCCGAGGTGCGGAAGCCCGGCGCGAACGCGAGGCGGAAGCCCAGGAAGAGGAAGTAAGCCGTCACCACCGCGGCCCCGATGCGGTGCGCGATCTGGATCGCGGCGCGCGCCGATGCATCGAGCACGCCGCCCTCGTAGTCCACCCCGATGCCGCGCCACAGCACGAAGCCCTCGGCGAAATCCGTCGACGGCCACCACGCACCCTTGCACTTCGGGAAGTCGAGGCCGCAGGCCAGCGCCGCGTAGTTCGACGCCACCCAGCCGCCCAGCGCGATCTGGATGGCAAGCAACACCAAGCCGATCCACATCAACGTGCGCAGGCGTGGCGAATCGACGTGGACGCGCATGGCGTTGGGCGTCGTCCACCAGGCGAGCACGGTGAGCAGCGCGAACGTGGTCAGGCCGCCCATCAGGTGGCTCATCACGATGACCGGCTTGACCAGCCACACCACGGTCCACATGCCGAGCAGGGCCTGGAACGTGACCAGCATCAGCAGGCCCACCGAGAGGCGCGTCACGCCGTCCGCCCAGCGCACGATGCCGGAGAGCCACACGATCTGCCCGGCCGCGGCAAGGCCGAGCGCGAGCACGTGGTCCACCTTCATGTAGGCGAAGATGGCCGCGACCACCAGCGCTGCGCCGATGCCGACCGTGGCGACACCCTGCGGTTTGCGGCGCACGGCCAGCAGAGCGAGCACCAGTACCAGCGCGCCCAGCGTAGCCGCCATGTGGCGGTGCACCTGTTCCCACACCGCCTTGCTCACTTCGACTGCGCGTTCGAAGTTGGCATTGGCGTGGGCGATATCCGCCTCGGTGGTCGGCCAGGTCACCTTGCCGTAGCAGGTCGGCCAGTCCGGGCAGCTCAGGCCGGCATTGTTCAGGCGGGTGAAGCCGCCGAGGAAGATCACGCCGAAGGCGAGGATCACCGCCACCCAGGCGATGCGATGAAAATGCCGCACGGGAATCATTCGGTCACCTTCAGCAGGCGTGCGAGGTCCTTGCGCAGGCCGGTCGGATCAAAGCCCGGCGCGTAACGCATGACGAGGAAGCCATTGGGGTCGATCAGGTACACCGCGAGGCTGCCGTCCACGTGCGAGGCCGGCAGTTTGGCACGGAGCGCCGGCGAGGCCGCCATCGGCAGGAAGGCCCGGTACTCCGGCGCCTGCGCCGGCACGTTGCCAAACCACAGCACCTGCACGCGGTCGGCATGACGGCCTTCGGAGATCCAGACGCGGTACAGCGAGTCGCTCAGGCGCAGGCAGGGCTCACCGCAGTCGGCGGGGGGCAACACCACGACGCGCCACAGGCGCTTGTCCCCGTCCCATTCCGGATACGCGCTGCCGTCGGCGCGGGTGAGCCCCAGCGTGCCGAGTTCGATGGGCGTGGCGAGCAGCTCACCGGCGTTGCGCGTGGCGGTGGGCCGCCAGCCGGAATAGATCAGGTACAGCGCGATGCCGAACGAAGTGAAGAACAGCGCGACGACCAGCAGCAAGGTCGCGCGGGAGCGCAGGAGGGTGGTCATGGACGACGTCGGAACTGGAGGAAGAGGGAAAGCAGCAACAGGCCGGCAGCGAAGCCGAACCACTGCAGCGCGTAGCCACGGTGCTTGTCAGGCGACAGGGTATTCGCCAGCAGGTCGAGGTCGCGTTCGTGGCCCAGAGGGATGGCCGGATCCAGGCGCAGCACGGCGGCGTCGAGCGCCGCGCCGCCCTCGCGGAGCACCGAGGGTTCGAGGCGAAGCGCCAAGCGGCCGCCGTCCGGGAGCGACGAGGCGGCGGGCCCCAGCGCCAATCCCGCCGAGGGAGGGGGAACGAGCAGGCCTTCGAGGCGCATCGGCCCGAGCGGCATCGGCGCTTCGCCCGGCACGCGGCGGTCGGCCGGCAACCGGCGCCAGCCCACGTCGACCCACAGACGCCGGCCATCCTCGAGGCGGAATGCGCGATACACCTGCACGCCCACCTGCGGCCCACGGCGCTGGTTGTCGAGACGCAGGGCCGGCATCGCCTCGAAGGCTCCGTCCACGGCCACCCATGCGGGCATGGCGACCAAGGCGTCGGCCAAGGGTTCCGGCTGTCGCTCGGCCAGCACGCGCGCACTGTCGGAAAGGAGCGCCTCCTTCTCCGTCGCACGGCCGGACTGCCAGAGCCCGGCACGCACGAAAGCGAGGCACAGGACCAGCGCGACGGTCCACAGCAACGTCCGCCGGAGCCCGGGTTTCACCCGACGCTCCCGCCGGCAGCGGATAATCCGCGCACGTCCCGCCTCTCAGGTCCGCCCGTGGAAAAGCTGCTGGTCATCGCGTTTCTCGCCGTCATCGTCTGGAACCTTTTCGCCGCGCTGTTCCACATGGTGTCGAAGCCGCAAGCGGACGGCCGCATGGTGCGCTCGCTGAGCTGGCGCATCGGCCTGTCGATCGCCCTGCTGGCCATCATGACCGCGGGCCATTTCCTCGGGTTCTGGCAGTTCCACGGCGTCGGGCAGTAAGCCGCCGTCGCCCCGCTGAATACGACAAGGCCGGCGCAAGCCGGCCTTGTCCGTTTCCGCCGGAGGGCGGGATCAGAGCACGTAGACGAAGAGGAACAGGCCGAGCCAGACCACGTCCACGAAATGCCAGTACCAGGCGACCGCCTCGAAGCCGAAGTGCTTCTCGGGGGTGAAATGCCCCTTCAGCACACGGAACCACACCACGAGCAGCATCACCGTGCCGAGGAACACGTGCAGGCCGTGGAAGCCGGTCAGCATGTAGAACGTTGCCCCGTAGATGCCGGAGCTGATGCGCAGGTTGAGGTCGCCCCAGGCGTGCACATACTCGTAGGTCTGGACGCCGAAGAAGCAGAAACCGAGCAGGATGGTCGCGCCGAGCCAAGTGAGGACCTTGGAGCGCTCGCCGACCACCATGGCGTGGTGGGCGATGGTCAGCGTCAGGCCCGACGTGAGCAGGATGACGGTGTTGATCAGCGGCAGGCCGAAAGCCGGCAGCGTGTCGAAGGCGCCGCCAATGGCCTCGGGGCCGTTCGCCGGCCAGCCGGCGACATAGCCGTTCCACAGATACTCGTTGGCGAGCGCACCGTGTCCGTCACCGGAAAGCCACGGCAGGCCGAAGGTGCGGATGTAGAACAGCGCGCCGAAGAATGCCGCGAAGAACATCACCTCCGAGAAGATGAACCAGATCATCCCCTGCCGGAACGAGACGTCCACCTGGCCGTTGTACTTGCCCGCCTCCGACTCGCGGATCACGTCGCCGAACCAGCCAAACAGCGTGTAGATCATCATCGCGGTGCCCGCCATGAAGATCCAGAACGACAGGTCGCTGCCGTTGAACCAGTTGACCAGGCCGATCATCAGCACGAACAGCGAGATCGACCCGACGAAGGGCCACTTGCTGTGGTGCGGGACGAAGTAAACGTCGGCGTCGTGGTGGGCGGTAGCCATGGAAACCCCTAGCGGTGCAGCGATGGAATGGTGTCAGCGTGGCGCGAAGACGGGGGCCGATGCAACCGCCGGCACCGGGCCGGCGGCAGCGCGGGCCGTGGCCGCGTCGTTCTTGAAGAAGGTGTAGGACAGCGTGATCGTCTTGACGTCGGCGGGCAAAGCCGGATCGACGATGAAGCGCACCGGCATGGTCTTGCTCTCACCGGCCATGAGGAGCTGCTCGGTGAAGCAGAAGCACTCGGTCTTGACGAAATAGCCCGAGGCCACGACCGGCGCCACCGACGGGGCGGCGTTACCGACCACCGGTGCGGCGTCGCGATTCCCGGCGACGTAGTTCATCTCGTAGGCCTGGCCAGGCACCACGTCCATGGTCAGGACTTCCGGCTGGAAGGTCCACGGCAGCTTGGAGTTCACCGTGCCATCGAACTCGATGCGCACGGTGCGGTTGGGATCGACCTGCATGCCGACGACGCGACGCTCGCCGGCCGGCGTGTCCTCGAGCTTGATCCCGAAGACCTTCTCGCAGGCGATCTCGTAGAGCGGCACCAGGGCGAAAGCGGCGACGAAGCAGCCTGCCGAGACCAAGGCGATGGTGCGGGCGGTGGCCGCGTTCGAGCTCATGCCGAAGCTCCCTGCGTCATGACCTTGAACATCGCGTAGAGATACACGGCCGCCGCGATGGCACCGAGCACCCACGCCGTCCGCCGGGCGGAGCCGCGGCGGGCGGGCAGGTCGTTCGGTTCTCGCGGGGCGTCCACGTCAGGCAACCGTCAGGCTCAGTGCGCGACGTCGCCGTGCGACAGGTCTTCGTCGCGGAGGACCGGCGGCTTGGTGAAGGTGTGGTGCGGGGCCGGCGACGGCACCGTCCACTCGAGGCCCTTGGCGCCTTCCCACACGCGGTCCGTCGCCTTGACGCCGCCGCGGGCCGCCTGCCACACGATGTAGACGAACAGCAGCTGCATGAAGCCGAAGCCGAAGCCGCCGATCGAAGACCACATGTTGAAGTCGGCGAAAGCGACGTTGTAGTCCGGAATGCGGCGCGGCATGCCGGAGAGGCCCAGGAAGTGCTGCGGGAAGAACAGCAGGTTCACGAAGATCGTGCTGCCCCAGAAGTGCACCTTGCCGAGGGTCTCGTTGTACATGTAGCCGGTCCACTTCGGCAGCCAGTAGTACACGCCGGCCATGATGCCGAACACCGCGCCGGTCACCAGCACGTAGTGGAAGTGGGCCACGACGAAGTAGGTGTCGTGGTACTGGTAGTCGGCCGGCACCATCGCGAGCATCAGGCCCGAGAAGCCGCCGATCGTGAACATCACGACGAAACCGAGCGCAAACAGCATGGGCGTTTCGAAAGTCATCGAACCGCGCCACATCGTGGTGACCCAGTTGAACACCTTCACGCCCGTGGGGATGGCGATCAGCATCGTGGCGTACATGAAGTACAGCTCGGCGCCGAGCGGCATGCCGACCGTGAACATGTGGTGCGCCCAGACGATGAACGACAGGAAGGCGATCGAGGCCGTGGCGTACACCATCGCCTGGTAGCCGAACAGCGGCTTGCGGGCGAAGGTCGGGATGATCTCCGACACGATGCCGAAGGCCGGCAGGATCATGATGTAGACCTCTGGGTGCCCGAAGAACCAGAACACGTGCTGGTACAGGACCGGGTCACCGCCGCCGGCGGCGCTGAAGAACGAGGTGCCGAAGAACTTGTCGGTGAGCAGCATCGTCACCGCGCCGGCCAGAACCGGCATCACCGCGATCAGCAGGAAGGCCGTGATCAGCCAGGTCCAGACGAAGATCGGCATCTTCAGCAGGTCCATGCCCGGAGCGCGCATGTTCAGGATCGTGGCGATGATGTTGATCGCACCCATGATCGAGCTGATGCCCATCAGGTGGATCGCGAAGATCGTGAACGCCACGTTCGAGCCGCCCTGCAGCGACAGCGGCGGGTAGAGGGTCCAGCCACCGGCCGGGCCGCCCGAACCGATGCCGAACACCTGCAGCACCAGCGGCATCAGCAGCAGGGCGAAGGCGAACGGCATGATCCAGAAGGACCAGTTGTTCATGCGCGGCAGCGCCATGTCGGGCG
>JAIXTZ010000203.1 GCA_027483745.1 Lysobacteraceae bacterium | reverse complement strand
GCGCGGCCACAGCACGGAGATGTCGGCCGACCAGGTCGAAGCCCTGCGCCGCGAGTTCAAGCTGGAGAACCAGAACGCCGTGCTCACGCTGCAGCCGGTCATCGGCCAGCGCCGCGCCAGCAAGCAAGCCATCGAAGTCCGTCGCGACCAGCGCGGTCCGTCCTACGTGAACGGCGCGCTGGACCAGGAAGAGCGCGAGCTGCGCCGCTTCGACCACATCCGCGAGGAGCGCCCGGCCCGCGGCCGCGGCAAACCCGGCGGCAAGGTGTACGGCAAGAAGGGCGCCAAGGCCTTCGTCGGCCCGATGGGCAGCGATGCGCCGGCCGAGAGCCGCGGCCCGCGCCCGGCCGGCAAGCCCTTCGGGAAAAAGCCCTTCGGCAAGAAGACGGACGGCGCCCCGGGCGCCAAGCCCTTCGGCGAGCGCGCGGCCGGTGCCGGCAAGCCCTGGGGCGACCGCCCGGCCAAGCCGAGCCAGAGCAAGCCCTACGCCGGCAAGTCGCGCGGCCCGAAGGCCGTCGCTGGCGGCGTGGACAGCGCCTCGGGCGCGTTCCGCAGCTGGTACGTGCCGGAAGGCGTCGAGACCGGCTCCAAGGTGGCGCCGCCGCGCAAGCCGCGTGGGGACCGCCCCTTCGGCAAGCCGGCCGGTGACGGCGGCTTCGCCCGCGGCCCTCGCCCTGAAGGCGGCGGTCCTGGCCGTGGCCCACGCGGTGAGGGCGGCCCCGCCCGCGGCCCGCGTGGTCCCGGCGGCGGTGGCCAAGGCGCTCGAGGTCCGGGCGGCGGTGGCCCGCGCGGCCCGGGTGGTCCCGGCGGCGGCGCACCGCGTGGCGGGCAGCGCAAGCCCGGCCGTGGCGGCCAGGGACCGCGCCTCCCCGAAGGCGCCCCCGACATCGATTGATCCATGACGATGGCCTCCGACCCCCAAGGCCTCGAGGCCGACGTCCTCGCCCGGGACTGGTTCTACCGGTTCACCCTGCCCTCGGGCGCGGTGACGGGCAGTGCCCACGCGCCTGACATCCTCGCCATCCATGACACGCGTTGGTCGATGGCGGTGGATGCCCTGCGGAGCGCGTTCCCCGAGGGCGCATCGCGGGCGAGTGCGATCGACCTCGCCTGCCACCAGGGCTGGTTCTCGCTCAAGCTGCGTGAGTTCGGCTTCGGCAGCGTGCACGGCATCGATGCGCGCCAGCAGCACGTCGAGGACGCACGGTTGATCACTTCGGCCACTGGCGCCGAGCACGTGGCGTTCTCGCGCGGCGACGTGCATGGACTGTCACCGGCGATCGTCGGTACCCATGACCTCGTACTGTGTTTCGGCCTGCTCTACCACCTCGAGAACCCGGTGGGCGCCCTGCGCGTGGCCCGGGCGTTGTGCAAGCGCCTGTGCCTGATCGAGACCCAGGTGGCCCCCGGCCAGACCGGCGTCGTCGACTATGGCAGCTACCGGTTCGTGAAGCCGATCGAGGGCAGCTTCGTCATCGTCGACGAGACGGACGAGACGCACGGCCCGGAAGCGTCGACCCTGGGCATCAGCCTGATCCCGAGCCTTGAGGCGCTGCAGTTCATCCTGCGGAAAGTGGGCTTTTCGAAGGTCGAGGTGCTGCCCGTGCCCGAGGGCGGCTACGAGCAGCTGAAGTACGGCAAGCGGGTGGTGCTCGCGGCTTGGGTTTAGCGCACGGCGTTTGAAAACGGTTTAACGCGATCCGGCGCGCCGAAGGCCCGGCCTTCACATGCCGTGCACTTTCATCTGGGTGCCCCCCTTGCAGAACCCGATCCCTTGCAGGCGATGATCAGCGGGGTGCCCGAGGCGGCACCTGCCGCGGGTCAGGGAGGAGCAAATGATTGGTTTCAGCACGGCAACGACCATCCGCGCGATTCTGGCGGTCTTCCTCCTCGCCCTTGGTGGCTTCTCCATCCGTGGGGCCAATACCAGCTTCCAGGCCATGCAGGACGCGGAGCGCTCCGCGAATGCCGCGCAAGTGCTGGCCGCGCTCGACAAGGGCACGGTCGAGATGTCCTTCGAGCGCAGCCTGACCCAGGTCGGGCTTGCTCTTCCTGAGCCGTTCGGCCCTCCTTTCTCTGATCTGCTGACGGAACAACGCAGAAAATCCAACGAGCATCTCGATCGTATCGACCCAATGCTCGCCCAAATGCCCGACGCGAGCAGAAAGGCATTCAAAGATGCCATTGATCTTCACCGCGCGACGGTCGCGGCGCTCCGCCGCGAGGCCGATCTGGCGCTTGGCGTTGCCGCAGCGGCACGCGCGGCCGATGCAGCGGAGGCGATTCCCGCAGCGCTAAAGCAAGAGATCTTGCTTCTGCGCGAAGCTGGCCAAAAACTCGCCGTCCCGGGAGCCGCGCTGCCCACGGAGGCTCTCGCGCTCTCCTCCATCGTCGACGCCGGCTGGCGTATTCGCGAGTTCGGTGGCCGAGAACGGACCTATCTGGCCATCGCTGCGCTAACGGGTAGCCCAATCTCACCCGAAGCACTGGCCGAAGCCAGACTCAACGCTGACATCGCCGTTGAGTCGAAGCGCCGGATCGAGCGCCTGCTCGCGACCCAAAGCGACGCGATGCCGGAGTCGGTGACAGACTCCGCGTCGAAAGTCCTCGACAGCTACTTTGGCAGCTACGACGCGCTGCGCCGCGGCTTCCTCGACGAAGCATCGAAGCCCACGCCGTCCTATCCGATGGGCTTCGACGAGTATTTCGCCGCGAGCTCGGCCGCCCTCGATACGGCCGTCGAACTGACCTACGCGGCGGGCCTTGCCTCCGCGGCCTACTGGGATGCGCGCCAGGCCTCCGCCCGCAACCACTTCATCGCCAACCTGGTCGGCATCGCGGTGATCCTCGCCCTCGCGGCTTTTGCGTGGATCCTCGTAGAACGCCGCATCGTCAAGCCGATCCTGGAGGCACAGCTGGCCGCCTCGCGAATCGCGCGGCTCGATCTTGAATCACCCGTTCCGCACCGGGGCGAGGACGAGCTGGGCCTGCTGCTGAAGTCACTGGACGAAATGCGGCACGGCCTGCGCCGCCGCATCGATAGCGAACGCGAAGTCGCCGCGGAAAACAGCCGTGTCCGCAACGCACTCGACTCATCCAGCTCAGGCATGCTGATCCTCGACGCGAACGACCGTGTTGTGTACGTGAATCCGTCAGCGAGCCGCATGATCCACGCTGCCGAATCGCAACTTCGGCAGCAGGAGTCGGACTTCGCCGCTGCGCGCATCATCGGCACCTCCTTCGGCACCGTGCTCGGTATCGACACGCGCGCGATGGCAGCCGCCCGCATTGGCAGTGAACCCGGCCGCGCACGCATCAAGACCGGCGATTTCGACTTCGAGCTGGTAGCCAACCCGGTGGTCCACGAGGGCCAGTACGTCGGCGCGGCCGTCGAATGGCTGGACCGCACCGCGGAGACCCATTTCCGCCACGGGCTCCGCAACATCGCGCAGAAGGCGGCAGCAGGCATCCTGACGGCGCGCATGGCCGCCGACGAGGGCAACCCGCGTTTCTTCGAGACCGCGACTATCTTCAACACCCTGATGGATGCGACGACGCAGGCCATCGCAGAGGTGCAGCGCACGCTCTCGGCCTTGGCCGACGGCAACCTGACAGTGCGCTCGACGATGCAGCTCATGGGTAGCTTCGGCGAGCTCAACGGCGACGCCAACCGGGCTGCGGATGCGCTGGCGGTCGCCCTCGGCGAAGTTCGGGACGCCGTGGCGGCGATCAATGACGCGGCGGCGGAGATTGCCTCGGGGAATCTCGATCTCTCGAAGCGCACCGAACAGGCCGCGGCGACCGTTGAGGAGACTGCCGCGGCAATGGAGCAGATGACCGCCACTGTCAAACAGAGCGCTGAGCATGCGCAGCAAGCCAAGGAAGTGGCGAACCGGGCCTCGGAAATCGCCATCCAGGGCGGCGACACCGTCGAACGCGTGGTGCGCGTCATGCGTGACATCGAGGACAGCTCACGGCGCATGGCCGACATCACCACCACGATCGACGGCATTGCCTTCCAGACCAACATCCTCGCCCTCAACGCCGCCGTCGAAGCCGCGCGCGCCGGGGAGCAGGGCCGTGGCTTCGCCGTCGTGGCCGCCGAGGTTCGGACGCTGGCGCAGCGCTCGGCGACGGCGGCCAAGGAGATCGCCTTGTTGATCAAGGAATCCGTGGCCCGCGTCAGCGAGGGCGCGGGCGTTGCCGAGAAGGCCGGGCACAGCATGCGGGAGATCGTCGATTCGTCCCGCCAGGT
>JAIXTZ010000331.1 GCA_027483745.1 Lysobacteraceae bacterium | reverse complement strand
GACATGCGCATGGACCCGACGCAGGGGATGAGCGCCGCCGAGTTCGTCAACACCGCCGATGAAGCCGAGATCGCCCGCGTGCTGTGGGTGCACGGCGAAGAGCGCCAGAGCCGCCGCATCGCCAAGGCGATCGTCGCGCGCCGCGCGGAGCGGCTGTTCGAGCGCACCGGCGACCTCGCCGACGTCATCGCCAAGCTGCTCGGTCGCGGCGACGGCAAGACGCACCCGGCCACGCGCAGCTTCCAGGCCATCCGCATCCACGTGAATGCCGAGCTCGACGACCTCGTCGTCGGGCTCGAAGCCGCGGAGCGGGCGCTGAAGGTGGGTGGCCGTCTCGCGGTCATCAGCTTCCATTCGCTGGAAGACCGCATCACCAAGCAGTTCATCAACGAGCGTGCGAAGGCGCCGCCGTCGAATCGTCGTGCCGTGGTCGAAGTGGCGTTCACGCCGCGCCTGCGCGACGTCTCTGGCGCGATCAAGGCCGACGAGGCCGAGCTCGCCGCGAACGCGCGCGCCCGCAGCGCGGTGCTGCGGGTCGCCGAGAAGCTCGCGGTCCCGGGGGCGGCGGCATGAGCCTGCGCGCCTTCGTGCTGCTGTTGCTGCTCGGTCTGGTCGCTACCAGTGCGATCGCCGTCGTGCTTACGCGCCACCAGCACCGCGAGGCCTTCATCGCGCTCTCGAAAGCCGAGAACGAGCGCGACGAGCTGAACATCGAGTTCGGCCGGCTGCAGATCGAGCAGGCCACGTGGTCCGAGATGAACCGCATCGAGCAGATCGCGACGTCGAAGCTCGGCATGAAGTTCCCGGAAGGCGCGGACGTGGTGGTGGTCCAGCCATGAGCCCGCGCGTGAAGCCCAACACCTTCGATCCGCGCGGCCGCCTGCTGTTCCTCGCGGCGGTGCTCGGCGCCTGCGGCTTCGCCATCGCCGCGCGCGCGGCGTGGCTGCAGCTGCTGAGCCCGGAGTTCTACCAGCAGCAGGGCGATGCGCGCTTCGTCCGCGACGTGCCGATCATGGCGTCGCGGGGCAGCATCCTCGACCGCAGCGGCGAGACGCTGGCCGCCTCGTCGCCGGTGGCTTCGGTGTGGGCGAACCCGAAGGAGACGCTGCAGCACTCGGAACGTCTCGGCGATCTCGCGAAGGCGCTTGGCCTGCCGCGTCGCGAGCTCGCGCGCCGCCTCGGCGAGCGCGCCGACCGCGAGTTCGTCTACCTGCGCCGGCACATGAACCCCGATGCCGCCGCGGCTGTCGTCGCGCTCGGTATTCCCGGCGTGCATGAGCAGCGCGAGTTCCGCCGCTTCTACCCGCACGGCGAAGTGCTGGCCCATGTGCTGGGCTCGACCAACATCGACGACCGCGGCCAGGAAGGCCTCGAGCTCGCCTTCGATCCGTGGTTGACGGGCAAGCCCGGCAGCAAGCGTGTGATCCGCAATCGCCAGGGGCAGATCATCGACGACGTCGACCTGCTGCGCCCGGCCGAGCCGGGTCGCGACCTCGTGCTCTCGATCGACCGTCGCGTGCAGTACCTCGCCTATCGCGAACTGAAGGCGGCGCTCACCTTGCACGGCGCGCAGAGCGGTTCGGTGGTGGTGCTCGACATCCCGACCGGCGAGGTGATCGCCATGGTCAACCAGCCGAGCTACAACCCGAACGCGCGGGCGCCAGGGCAGGAGTCGGCGCGCCGTAACCGCGCGGTCACCGATCTCGTCGAGCCCGGCTCGGTCATCAAGGCCTTCACCGTCGCCGCGGCGATGGAAAACGGTGCCGACCCCACGCGGCAGATCGACACCAATCCCGGCTTCTTCCCGCTGCACAACCACACCATCCGCGACGTGCGCAATTTCGGCATGGTCGACATGGCGCGGCTGCTGCAGAAGAGCTCCAACATCGCCTCGACCAAGCTGGCGCTGGAGATGAGCAACGAGCACTTCTACGACGTGCTCAACCGCTTCGGCTTCGCGCAGACCACCAACAGCGGCTTTCCCGGCGAAGCGGGCGGCCGGCTCGAGTCGCCGTCCGGCTGGGGCGAGGTGGAGAAGGCCACGATCTCCTATGGCTACGGCCTCTCGGTGACGCCGCTGCAGGTGGCGCAGGGCTACGCCGCGCTTGGCAACGGCGGCCGCCTGCTGTCGCCGACCTTCGTGCGCGGCGGCAACGTCGCCCAGGGCAATGGCCGGCAGGTGATCGACCCGCAGATCGCTCGCAGCGTCGTCGGCATGCTCGAAACCGTGGTGGCCCCGGGCGGCACCGCGACGACCGCCGCCGTGGCCGGCTACCGCGTGGCCGGCAAGTCCGGCACGACGCGCCGCTCCGTCGCCGGTGGTTACGAGAAGCGCTACGTCTCGATGTTCGCCGGCATCGTGCCGGTGCAGCAGCCGCGCTTCGCCATGGTCGTCGCGATCCATGACCCGAGCGCCGGCGCCTACTACGGCGGCGCCGTGGCGGCCCCGGTCTTCCACAGCGTGATGGATGGCGCGTTGCGCCTGATGGACGTCCCGCCGGACAACGTGCGCGGCTGGTTCGCCACGGCGCCCGACGCGGCCGAGCAGGAAATCGGCACCGACGGCCTGGTGCCGCTCGATGCGCCGGTCACTGCAGCCCCGGCAGCGGGGGTGCAGCCGTGAGTGCGCTGCGTCTCTCCGACGTGCTGGCCGGGCTTGCCGACGTTCCCGCCATGCTTGATGTGCCGGTGTCGCGCCTCGTGGCCGACAGCCGTCGTGTGTCGGAGGGGGACGTGTTCGTCGCCCTGGCCGGTGCGAGCACGCACGGCCTGCGCCATGCCGCCGACGTGCTGGCGAAGGGCGCGGCCGCGATCCTGCACGACGGCGAAGCGCCGGCCGACGTGGTGCTGGACGGCGCCGCCGCGGCCCGCGCCATCACCGTGCCGGGCCTGCGCGCCGCGCTGGGCGCGCTCGCTGATCGCGTGGCGGGCGAGCCGTCCGCCGCGATTCGCGTGGTCGGCGTGACCGGCACCAACGGAAAAACCTCGACCGTTCAGCTCATCGCGCAGGCGCTGGAACGCCTCGGCACGCCCGCCGGCACCATCGGCACGCTCGGCGCAGGCCGCGTCGGCCGCGTCGTCGAAGGCGAGCGCACCACGCCCGACGTGCTCAGCGTGCATGGGCTGCTGGCCCAGCTCCGCGACGACGGCGCGCGCGCCGTGGCGATGGAGGTGAGTTCGCATGCGCTCGACCAGGGGCGCGTCGATGGCGTGCGCTTCGACGTGGCGGTGTTCTCGAACCTCACCCGCGATCACCTCGACTACCACGGCACGATGGCCGCCTACGGCGCCGCCAAGGCCAAGCTGTTCGGCTGGTCGACGCTGAAGGGCGCAGTGGTGAACGTCGACGACGACTTCGGTCGCACCTTGGCCGCGCGCCTGCCGGAGTCGATCCGCTGGACGGTGTCGGCGAACGGCGACGCCGCGGGGCGAATGCGCGCCGAGGGTCTTGCCCTGACGGCCGATGGCTTGCGTTTCGATCTTGTCGAGGGCAACGACCGCGCCACGATCACCTCGCCGCTGCTCGGACGCTTCAACGCCGACAACCTGCTGGCGGTGGCCGGTGCGCTGCGCGCCCTCGGCATCACGTTCGAAGCCGTCGCGGCAGTGCTGCCGACGCTCGAGCCGGTGCACGGGCGTATGACCCGTCTCGGCGGCGGCGCGAAGCCGCTGGTGGTGGTCGATTACGCGCACACGCCGGACGCGCTGCAGCAAGCACTGCTCTCGCTGCGCGGCCACGTGCATGGCGCGCTCGCCTGCGTGTTCGGCTGCGGCGGCGAGCGCGACCGCGGCAAGCGGCAACAGATGGCCGCCATCGCCGAGGCCCACGCCGACCGCGTCACCGTCACCGACGACAACCCGCGCGGCGAGGACGGCGATGCCATCGTTGCCGACATCCTCGCCGGCTTCCGCGATCCGTCGCGCCATGCGGTGGTTCGCGACCGCCGCGCGGCGATCCGCGCCGCTGTCGCCGCGGCCCGCGCCGGTGACGTGGTGCTGCTCGCCGGCAAGGGCCATGAGCCCTATCAGGAGATCGCCGGCGTGAAGCACGCCTTCGACGATGTGGCCGAGGCCCGTGCCGCGCTGGAGGCCTGCCCATGAGGCCCATCGCGCTCTCCGACGTCGCCCGCTGGACCGAGGGACGGCTGATCGGCAACGACACGACCGTCGCGGCCATCTCCACGGACACCCGCGCCATCGCGCCGGGCGCGCTGTTCGTCGCGCTGCGCGGCGAGCGCTTCGACGCCCATGATTTCGTCGCGCAGGCCGAAGCCGCGGGCGCCGCCGCCGTGATGGTTAGCCGCCCGGTCGAGACCGCGCTGCCGCAGGTGCACGTGGCCGATACCGAAGAGGCGCTGGGCGAACTCGCCGCCGGCCTGCAGCAGGGGCGTCCGGCCGTGGTGCTGGCGCTCACCGGCAGCAACGGCAAGACCTCGGTGAAGACGCTGCTGCACGGCATCCTCGCCCGCGCAGGCCGCGCCCACGTGAACCCGGGCAACCTCAACAACGAGATCGGCCTGCCGCTCGCTGTGATCGGTGCGCCGGAAGACGCGCAGTTCGCGGTCTACGAAATGGGTGCCGGCAAGCCGGGCGACATCGCCTACCTCTGCAGCATCGTCGCGCCGAACGTGGCCCTGGTGAACAATATCGCCGCCGCCCACATCGAGCGCCTCGGCAGCCTGCACGGCATCGCCGAGACCAAGGGGGCGATCTACGAAGCGCTGCCGGACGACGGTATCGCCGTGGTCAACGCCGACGACGCCTTCGCTCCTTACTTCATGCAGCGCATCGGCGCGCGTCGCGTGCTGCGCTACGGCATCGAGAACGACGCCGACGTGCGGGCCCGCGAGCTGCGCCTCGAATCCACCGGCAGCCGTTTCGTGCTGCTGACGCCCGCCGGCCGGGCCGACATCCACCTGCCGCTCCCGGGGCGCCATGCCGTGGCGAATGCGCTGGCGGCCGCGGCGATGGCACTGGCCGCCGGCGCGGGCTTCGAGGCGATCGTTGCCGGCCTGCAGGGCGCCGAGCCGGTCAAGGGCCGCCAGGTCGCGCATGCGCTGGCGAACGGCAACGTGCTCGTGGACGACAGCTACAACGCGAATCCGGGTTCGCTCGCCGCGGCCATCGCCACGCTGGCCGGCACGGCCGAGGCCTGGCTCGTGCTCGGTGACATGCGTGAACTGGGCCCTGGTGGCCCGGCCCTGCATGCCGAAGCGGGGCGGCAGGCGCGCGCCGCCGGCCTGAAGCGCGTCTGGACGATCGGTGCGCTCGCTGCGGAGACCAGCGCCGCCTTCGGCGAGGGCGGACGGCACTTCGATTCGCGCGAGTCGCTCGTGCAGGCACTCCGCGAGGCGCTCGCCGGTGCCGCCGGCGTGCGCTGCTTGGTGAAGGGGTCGCGCGGCAGCGCGATGGACGTGGTGGTGGCCGGGGTTCTGGCCAAGGAGGGCGCCCATGCTGCTTGAGTTGCTTCGTTGGCTGTTCCCCGGGTTCGGCCTGTTCGAGTTCATCACCATGCGCGCGATCGTCGGCGCCGGCACCGCGCTGGCCCTGTCGCTGTGG
>JAIXTZ010000049.1 GCA_027483745.1 Lysobacteraceae bacterium | reverse complement strand
GGGTCAGGACGCGCGTGGACGGCATGGACGGCACGGAACGGGCACCAGCGGGGTTCAGGACGGTCGATAATAGCGGAATCCCCTGAATCGCCGCCGAGCCGCCCCGCCCATGACCCTTCCCCATTCCGGCCGCCCGGACACCGACGACGCGCGTGCCGAGGACGACCGTGAACTCCTCGAGACGGTGGTGCCGCTGGAGCACGCTGGACGGCGCTTCGACCAGGCCCTCGCTGACCTGTTCCCGGACTTTTCCCGCTCGCGCCTGACGAGCTGGATCAAATCCGGCGAGGCCCTGCTGGACGGCGCGGAAGCCAAGCCCAAACAGGCCCTGCGCGGCGGCGAGACCGTCACCGTCTGGGTGACGCCGTCGATCGAGACGACGGCCGAGCCCGAGCCCATCGCCCTGGACCTCCGCCACGCCGACGACGACGTGATCGTGCTGAACAAGCCGGCCGGCCTCGTGGTGCACCCGGGCGCGGGCAACCCGCGCGGCACGCTCGTGAACGCGCTGCTGCACTTCGACCCGAAACTGGCCGAGCTGCCGCGGGCCGGCATCGTGCACCGGCTCGACAAGGACACGTCGGGCCTCATGGTGGTGGCGCGCAGCCTGCGGGCGCACGCCGCCCTCGTTGATCAGCTGTCGAACCGCGAAGTGCACCGCCAGTACCTCGCCGTGGCCTGCGGCGCGATGGTGGCCGGCGGCACGGTGGATGCCCCCATCGGCCGCCACCCGACCGACCGCATCCGCCAGGCGGTGAACGAGAGCGGCCGCGAGGCCGTCACCCACTACCGCGTGCGCGAGCGCTTCCGCAGCCACACGCTGGTGGAGTGCCGGCTGGAGACCGGCCGCACCCACCAGATCCGCGTGCACATGGCGCACGTGCGCCACCCCTTGGTGGGCGACCCCCTGTACGGCGGCAACCTGCGCCTGCCGAAGGGCGCGACCGAGGCGCTGGTGGAGGGCCTGCGCGGTTTCAAGCGCCAGGCCCTGCATGCCGAATCGCTGGCCTTCGTGCACCCCGCCAGCGGCGAGACCCTGCGCTTCGAGGCCGGCATGCCCGAGGACATGCTCGCGCTGCTTGCGCAGTTGCGCCAGGACACCGCGGAAGCGACGGCCAAGGGCATCAAGTGATGGCGGCAGTCGGCATCGGGCGACGCTGATGGACGTCGCGCCGCCATTCTTCGAGGCCGCCGACTGGCCGGCGCCACCCGCGGTGCGCGGTGGCTCCACGCGGCGTCGAGGCTTGGGCGTGTCGCCATCGCCTTTCGACACGCTGAATCTCGGCGGCCATCGCAACGTCGGTGGCGATTCGGTGACGCACGTGCTCGCCAACCGGGATGCGCTGCGCGCGGCGCTGGCCCTGCCGTCCTCACCGCGCTGGCTGCGGCAGGTGCATGGCACGGCGGTGTTCGACGCCGATGCGTCGACCGCCGATGAGCCCGAGGCCGATGCGGCGGTGACGACGCGCGCCGGCGTGGTGCTGGCCGTGCTGCATGCCGATTGCTTGCCGGTTCTGCTGTGCGCGGAGGATGGCGCCGTGCTCGGTGCGGCCCACGCGGGCTGGCGCGGCTTGGCGGCGGGTATCGTCGAAGCCACGGTCGCGGCGATGGGCGTGCGCGGCGAGCGCATCATCGCTTGGCTCGGGCCGGCGGCGGGACCGGAGTGCTACGAGGTCGGCGACGAAGTGCGCGCCGCGTTCACCGATCGCGACGCGGCGGCGGCAGGCGCGTTCATCGCCACGCGCCCGGGCCACTGGCGCGTGGACCTCTACGCCCTTGCGCGTCGACGCCTGGCCGCGCTCGGCGTCACTCGCGTGCATGGCGGCGGGCGCTGCACCATCCAAGACGAGGGGGCGTTCTTTTCCCATCGACGCGACGCCCGCACCGGGCGGATGGCCAGCCTGCTGTGGCGGGATGCCTGAGCAGAGGCATGTTGCGGTGCACACGCGGCGTGCGCGCGGTCGCGGAAAAAACGTGACGGCGCGCGCGCCACCGGCGTGAAAGTGCGAAGCGCAGCCGCAGTTGACAGGGGTTGGCGGATGACGCGGCCGGAGGCGATCAGGCTGCGCGCCATCCGTACCGGAGTCCACCCATGCCCGTCGCACGCCCCATCGCCTTTGCTCTCGCCGCCGCGCTGGTGGCGCCAGGCCTATTCGCGCAGGCGGCCGTGCCGGCGCCGGAGATCGCCGGCTTCATCGTCACGTACGCGCGCGGCAGCGCCGAGGCCGTCGATGCCAAGGTCGCCGCGCGACGTCTGGCCGACGCCGGTCGCCAGCTCGCCCGCTCGGAACGGATGGCGGAGAGCGACCCGTCGGTTGCCCTCAGCTACCACCGCCGCCTGGCCGTCGGCGCCGACGTGATGCGCGCCAGCCGCACCCTCGACGCCGGTGAAGCTGCGTCGATCCGTGTCGCGCTCGCGACCCAGCCGGGGGTCGCGCGCGTCGAGTACGACTACGTGCTTCAACCCAGCCTGCGCCCCAACGACACGCGGTACGCCGAGCAGTGGGCGATGACGGATGCTGACGCCGGCCTGCGCGCGGAGGCGGCGTGGGACCTCTCGACCGGCAGCGGCGCGGTGATCGGCGTGCTGGATACGGGCATCGCGCGCCATGCCGACCTGGCGGCGAACGTGGCGCCGGGCTACGACTTCATCACCAGCGTAACCACCGCGGGCGACGGCAACGGCCGCGATGCCGACGCCAGCGACCCGGGCGACTTCGCCGATGGCCGGAACTCCAGCTGGCATGGCACGCATGTCGCCGGCATCGCGGCGGCCCGTGGCAACAACGCGGCCGGCATCGCCGGGCTCGCGTTCAACGCCAGGATCCTGCCGGTGCGCGTCCTCGGCCGCGGTGGCGGCACGACCTCGGACCTTGCCGACGCCATCGTCTGGGCCTCGGGTGGCACCGTCGCTGGCGTGCCGACGCTTTCCGCCGCGAACGCGGCCGACGTGCTGAACCTCTCGCTGGGTGGCCCTGGTAGCTGCACCAGCGCGCTGCAGTCGGCGATCGCCAGTGCGGCCTCGCGCGGCGTCCCGGTGGTGGTGTCGGCCGGCAACGCGGGCGTCGATGCCGCGACCTATACCCCGGCCAACTGCCCGGGCGTCATCACGGTGGCGGCGGTGGGCGCGAACAGTGCGCGCGCCTCCTTCTCGAACTTCGGCGCGGTGGTCGATCTCGCCGCGCCGGGCGTCTCGATCCTTTCGACGGCCAACGCCGGGACGCAGGTCCCGGGCGCGGAGAACTTCCTCGCTTTCAGCGGCACGTCGATGGCCGCACCCTACGTGAGCGCCACGCTCGCCCTGGTGCAGGCCCGTCGGACGGCGTTGAAGCTTGCGCCGCTGACGGTGGCCGAGCAGGAGGCGCTGCTGAAGCGGAGCACCTATGCGGCAGCCGCGGGCTGCAGCGGCTGCGGCACCGGCCTCCTCAGCGCCTTGGCCGCGGTCCAGGCCGCGGGTGGCGCGAGCACCCCGCCCCCGCCCGTGACCCCGCCGCCTCCGCCGCCTCCGTCGCCTCCGCCGGCGACGCCCCCGCCGGCGCCGGCGCCGCCGAGCGCGCCGGGCACGAGCTTCTCGCAGACCTTCCTCAATCTCACGGCCAGCACTGGCGCGCAGATGCGCACCAGCCTCGCCGTACCTGCCGGCGCTCGCGACCTGCGCATCGAGACCAGCGGCGGCACGGGCAACGCCGACCTCTACGTCGGGCAGGGCGTGGCGCCCACGACGGCGCAATCCACCTGCAAGGCGGTGGCCGCGGGCAACGCCGGCCTTTGCACCTTCGCCACCCCCGCCGCCGGCACCTACCACGTGCTGGTGAACGCCACGGCGGCCTTCAGCGGCGTGACGCTGAGGATCAGCTACGTGCAGGGCGGCAGCGCCACCGCGGTGACTTTCGCGAATGACACCGACATTGCCATCCGCGACAACGCGGCCGTGACAAGCGCGATCTCCGTCACCGGCCGGGCCGCCACGCTCTCGGCACCGGTGACCGTCGACTTCGCGCTGAGGCATCCGGCTTCCGGGGAGCTGAAGGTCGAGCTGCTGATGCCGGACGGCCTCGTGCTCCTGTTGCACAACCGGGCCGGGGGCGCCACGCCCAACCTGGCGGGTCGCGTCATGCTCCAGGCCCCGGGGCGCGCGGCGAACGGCACGTGGACGCTCCGCGTCACGGACGAGGTGGCGGGTAATACCGGCGTCATCGATCGCTGGAGTCTCGCGTTCTGAGGCCGGCCCCGGCCCGCAGCTGAATCGCGGGCGCAGGGGTGACGAACGGCAGGGCGACGGGAACGGGGCCGTGGGGTGATGCTCGCCCCATTGCCCCTGCCGCCCGGAGTGTCGTGATGCGCCTCGCCCCCATCGCTTTCGGCCTCCTTCTGGCCGGCGTTTCTTCCGCGGCCTTCGCGAACGTCGCCGACATCGAGTCCCTGTTGAAGGTCCGTGACCCCGGCGCGCTGGCGAAGGCGCAGGCCTTCGTCGAAGCCAACGAGGCCAACGCCCGGGCCTGGGTGCTGCTGGCCCGCGCGCAGCTCCAGCGGGGTGAGGCTGATGACGCCATCGACAGCGCCGAGAAGGCCGTGGAACTCGCGCCGAACGACCCGCAGGCCCACCTGTGGCTTGGCAACAGCCTCGGCGCCCGCATCGGCCAGGTAAACGTGCTGCGAAAGATGGCGATGGCGCCCGACTTGCGCGACGCCTTCGAGGCCGCCATCCGGCTCGACCCCTCGCTCATCGATGCGCGAAGCGCCCTGATCCAGTTCTACCTGCAGGCCCCGGAAGCCGTCGGTGGGGGCATCGACAAGGCAAAGGCGCAGGTGGCCGAAATCCTCAAGCGCAATGCGGTACGCGGTCATCTGGCCCAGGCCACCATCGACCGTTTCAACGAGGACGATGCGGCGCTCGCTCGCTCGATCGATGCCGCGGTGGCTGCGGCTCCGACGTTGCCCGCGGAGGACATCGATTCCCGCGCGTCCCTGACGATCAACCTGATCGCCCTCGAACGCTATGACCAGGCGCGTGCATTCCTGGCGGCATGGACCGCCGCGCAGCCTGACGCGGCCGCGCCGCACTACCACCTCGGTCGCCTCGCGGCGCTCAGCGGGCGCTTTCTCGACGAAGGTGCGGCCGGCCTGAAGCGCTATCTCGAGGGCGGGCTTCGACGCGGCGACAACGACCCCAAGGACACGAATGCTTGGTGGCGCCTTGGCCAGATCCAAGCCAAGCAGGGTGACACCGCCGCTGCGCGCACCTCGTTCCAGACCGCGCTGCGGCTTGATCCCGCCAACGCCGAGGCGAAGAAATCGCTCGACACGCTCTGAGGCGGGGCGGCGCCCGGGGCCGAGGCGGTCTTCCGGACTGAACGATTCGGTGAGGCCGGCTTGCGCCGGATCAAGCCGGGCTTGAATCACCTCGTCATCATCCGCATCTGGAAGCTATCGCGGCCCGTTCCGTGGGCCGCCGCCCCTTTCGGAGACGACCCATGCGGATGGACAAGCTCACCTCGCGCTTCGCCCAGGCCCTGCAGGACGCGCAGTCGCTGGCGCTCGTGCGCGACCACAACCTGATCGAACCCGCGCATCTTCTGTCGGCCTTGCTGGACCAGCAGGGCGGCGGCACGCGGCCGCTGCTGGCGCAGGCCGGCGGGAACGTGCCTTTGCTGCGCGAAAAAATTGGCGAGGCGCTCGACAGGCTGCCGAAGGTGACGGGCCAGGCCGGCCAGGTGAACCTCGGCAACGAGCTGGCGCGCCTGCTCAACGTCACCGACAAGCTGGCCAGCCAGCGCGGCGATGCCTTCATCGCCAGCGAACTGTTCCTGCTCGCCTGCATCGAGGACGGTGGCGACGCCGGCAAGCTGCTGAAGTCGGCGGGCTTCGACAAGGCCCGGCTCGAGGCGGCGATCCAGAAGATGCGCGGGGGCGAGAAAGTGCAGAGCGAGAACGCCGAAGACCAGCGCCAGGCGCTGGAGAAGTACTGCATCGACCTCACGGCGCGGGCCGAGAGCAGCAAGCTCGACCCGGTGATCGGCCGCGACGAGGAGATCCGCCGCACCATCCAGGTGCTGCAGCGGCGCACCAAGAACAACCCGGTGCTGATCGGCGAACCCGGCGTGGG